>CANDQP010000006.1 GCA_947388185.1 uncultured Dorea sp.
AAAATAAGGAAATTTTTTATTTAATTGTGTTTAAGAAGTGGCAAACTCGGGTGGAGAGGGTCGGCTCGAACAAGGAGATTCAGAAGTTTCGGTTGAAAGTAGGTTAAGAATAGAGTAGGAATATAGAGGACTGACAGGAGTTGATTCTGTCGGTCCTTGTTTTTGCGTTGTTAAAATGATTGTTCCGTGTTAGAATAATTCTAAATGTTTCATACAATTTTAGCGACAGGAGGAGAATTCATGAAGATCAGGGAACGTAGATTGCCGGGTACAACGTCCGCGGAGATATCTGACAGGGAGATCAGGCATCGGAGGCTTGCCAGGCGTGCGGCGGCGGAGGGATTTGTACTGCTGAAGAATAAGGGCGGCTTGCTGCCCATAGAGAAGGGGAGCAGGCTTGCCTTGTACGGCGCAGGAGCCGGCAGGACTATCAAGGGCGGAACAGGATCCGGGGATGTGAACGAGCGTGACAGCATTTCCATCTATCAGGGGCTTCGGCAGGCAGGATATGAGATCACCAGTGAGGATTGGATCCTTGCCTATGACCGTCTGTATGAGGAGGAGCGCTTAAGGTGGAGGGACGATATATTATGCAGGATGGACAGGCCGGGAGCCAAGTTTTTTGATGAATATTCTACGACGCCGTTTCAGGTTCCGTGCGGTCCGGGGATCGACACGGAGGCGGCGAAGCAGGACGGCGCGGATATTGCGGTGTTCGTCTTAAGCCGTGTCGCGGGAGAGAATGCAGACCGCAGAGATACGCCGGGGGATTATAAGCTTACATCCGAGGAGCGGGCGCTGCTTAACCAGATATCGGAGTCTTACAGGTCTATCGTGTTGGCGGTCAATATCGGAGGGCTTGTCGATCTTGGATTCACGGAGGAATTACCCAATGTTGACGCGATCCTGCAGTTCGTACAGGCGGGACAGGAAGGCGGCAGCGCGTTCGCGGACGTCCTGTCAGGGGATGTGACGCCGAGCGGGAAGCTTGCGGATACCTGGGCGGCGAGCTATGAGGATTATCCGAATGCGCAGACATTCAGCCATAAGAACGGCAATACAGAGACAGAGAAGTATGAGGAAGGCATATTTGTAGGATACCGGTATTTTGATACGTTTGATGTTCCGGCGCTCTATGGGTTCGGATACGGGCTTTCATACACCAGCTTCGAGACGCAGGTGCGGGCGGTGCGCAAGGTGCGGACGGATGCGGACAAACCGGGGATCGAGGTAGATGTCTCCGTTAAGAATACGGGGGATCGCTATGCGGGGAAGGAAGTGGTACAGGTATATGTATCCTGCCCGCAGAAGAAGCTTGTGAAGGAATTCCGCCGTCTGTCGGCGTTTGCGAAGACCGGGCTGCTTGCACCGGGCGAATCCCAGGAATTGAGTCTGTCTTTTGCTATGGATCAGTTGGCTTCTTATCATGAAGAGGGTGCCGTCTGGATGCTGGAGGAGGGTACCTACGGGATCTGGGCAGGGAACTCTCTCGGATCTGCCGTGCTTGCCGGAGTGATCCATCTGGACGGGGATGCCGTCACGGTGCGGTGCGGACATATCTGCCCGCTTAAGGAAGAGCTTACGGAGATCATGCCTGATATGGCAAATGTATCTAAGAAGGAATCCGAATGGCTTGCGAAGGCGGGAAGCCTTACGATCCCTCCGGCAGAGGTTCGCGCCGGGGAGTTCGAGGCCGAAGAGATCGTATATGCAGAGATGCCGGAGACTTTGCCGGGACCGGCAGGAGAGATTGTTCAGAAGCTGTCGGCGGAGCAGTTAATCCAGTTGGCGGCGGGGGATCCGGGCAAAGGACAGGAGAGTGCGCTTGGCTCTGCCGGTATCACGGTTCCGGGTTCGGCGGCGGAGACGTCGTCAGCGGCGTCTGAGGATCCGTGGAATGTTGCGGCTATGGTACTGGCGGATGGTCCGGCGGGCCTGCGGTTGAACCAGACCTATCAGGTGGCGGACGGAGAGATCGTGAAGGAGAGCTTCATGAAGTCTCTGGAGAAGGGGTTCTTCATGCCTGAGACGGAGAGTGTGGGAACGACCTATTATCAGTATTGTACGGCGATTCCGGTGGGAACGTTGCTTGCGCAGACCTGGAATGTCGAATTGATCGAAGAAGTCGGAGAGATGATCGGAAGTGAGATGGAAGAGTTCGGTGTGACGCTTTGGCTGGCTCCGGGCATGAACATTCACCGGAATCCGCTGTGCGGACGTAATTTCGAATATTATTCCGAGGATCCGCTGCTCTCCGGGAAGATGGCGTCTGCCATGACCCTGGGAGTGCAGAAGCATCCGGGTGTGGGAACGACGATCAAGCATTTCGCGTGCAACAATCAGGAGGATAACCGGATGGGGTCGGATTCTGTGGTATCGGAGCGTGCATTGAGGGAGATCTATCTGAAAGGCTTCGAGATTGCGGTGAAGGAGTCCCAGCCCATGAGTATCATGACGTCCTACAATATGATCAACGGGGTACACGCCGCGAATTCCTTTGATCTCTGTAAGAAGGCGGCAAGAGACGAATGGGGCTTCGCAGGAGCAGTCATGACCGACTGGACGACTACGACGGATTCTACGGGCGGGATCTGCACCGCGCCGGGATGTATCCGTGCCGGGAATGATATGATCATGCCGGGAACACATCAGGATCACAAGGAGATCCGGCGGGCGCTTGAGGATGGCAGCCTGACGCTTCGGGAGCTTAGATGGTGCGTATATAATACGGTTCGGCTGTGTCTGCAGTCGAACCAGTACGAAGGTGCGGTGAGTTATCGGAAGCAGTTCGATATGATTTAAGAACGGCGGAGGTACATGAATCAGAATCAGAAGGGGGAAGCGGCAGCGTATGAACGCAGCAGAGATATTAAAGAAATATTTTGGATATGATACATTCCGTCAGGGGCAGGAGGGTATCATACGCTCCATCCTGTCGGGAAGGGATGTGCTGGCGATCATGCCTACCGGTGCCGGCAAGTCTGTCTGTTATCAGGTACCGGCGCTGATGCTCCCCGGTATCACGCTTGTGGTATCGCCGCTGATCTCCCTGATGCAAGATCAGGTGAAGTCCTTGAATGAGGCGGGGATCCACGCGGCATTCATCAACTCTGCACTGACAGAGGCGCAGATATCCAAGGCGCTTGATTTTGCGGCCAGGGGCATATATAAGATTATCTATGTGGCGCCGGAACGCCTAGAGAGCGGAAGATTTCTGCGGTTTGCGGCAAATGCCGACATCTCTATGGTGACGGTGGATGAGGCCCACTGCATTTCCCAGTGGGGGCAGGATTTCAGGCCGAGTTATCTGAAGATCGTTGATTTTATAGACAGTCTGCCGAAGCGTCCGATCATCAGCGCATTTACGGCGACGGCAACGGGGGAGGTGAAGACGGATATCGAGTGCATTCTTCGCCTGGAGAACCCCGATGTGACAGTGACGGGATTCGACCGGGAGAATCTGTATTACAGCGTGGAGCATATCGCGGGAAAGAAGAAGGATGATTTCGTCATTGACTATATCGGGAAGCATCCGGGGGAGAGCGGGATCATCTACTGTGCAACGCGGAAGAATGTGGACAATCTGTATGAGAAGCTGTTCAAGAGGGGTGTTCCGGTGACCAGCTATCACGCGGGGATCGACAATCATATCCGTAAGAAGAACCAGGATGATTTCATCTATGACCGGGCGCTTGTGGTGGTGGCCACCAATGCGTTTGGGATGGGGATCGATAAGTCCAATGTAAGATATGTGATCCACTACAACATGCCTCAGAGCATGGAGAATTATTATCAGGAGGCGGGGCGTGCAGGGCGTGACGGGGAGAATTCCCAGTGTATTCTGCTGTTCTCCGCCCAGGATGTGATCATCGCGAGATTCCTTCTGGATCAGAAGGAATTCGAGGATGTGGATGAAGAGGATATTGAACTGATCAGGCAGCGGGACACCCACAGGCTTCAGGTCATGGAGGGGTATTGCAAGACGACCGCTTGTCTCAGGAATTACATACTGGGGTATTTTGGCGAGAAGATGAGCCTGCCCTGCAGCAGCTGCGGGAATTGTCACGGTAATTTTACAGAGCTGGATATGACGGATGCGGCCAAATGGGTGGTCAACTGCATCGCGGAGACCAGGGGGAGATTCGGCAAGAATATCGTGTCGGGAACGCTGGTCGGCGCGAACCGCGCAAGGCTTCGGGAGGTAGGAGCGACTTCGTACCGATCCTACGGGGCTTTGGAGCAGGTAAATGAGAAGGATGTCCAGACGTTGATTGACCAGATGATTATGGACGGCTATATTGTTCAGTCGGGAGAATATCGCGTCCTCCAGATGGGGGATATCAGCGGGTTGAAGCGCGAAGGCGCCCGTGTGATGATCCGGAAGTCTCAGGAGAAGGAGATCCCGGCGGCTGCCAGGAAGAAGGCGCGGAGCACGGACGCCCTCACCGGCGCAGGGTTCCAGTTGTTCGAGAGGCTTAAGGGGCTCAGGACGTCGATTGCGAAGGAGGAAGGGATGCCGCCTTATATCGTGTTCAGCGATAAGACGCTGATCGATATGTGCGTTAAGCTTCCAAGAGATAAGCAGGGGATGCTCGCGGTATCCGGTGTCGGGGAGAATAAGTACCGCAAGTATGGGAAGAGGTTCATGGATGCGGTCAAGGAATTCGCTGCGGAGCATCCGGGTATGTGATAAGCGGCGGTATGGAGTATACTGGAAATTTATGCCGCCATATTGACAACTCACAGAAAAGAGAGTATATTTATATACGGAATACATAACTTAATAATGCAGACTTTCTCTTATTCAGAGCAGTGGAGATACAAAGGATCTGTGAAGCTGCGGCAACCCCCGGTCCGGGAAGGTGCCAACCTGAGCGAGCAATCGAACAATAAGAGGATTGGTTTATGAGATATAAAGCAGTCCGCTTAGCGCGGGCTGTTTTTTCGTCTTAGCATGCTGAACAGCAAAGAGAAAGTATGCGATCACCAAGAGAAAAGGAGTGGAAGATAATGGAGAGACATTTATTCACATCAGAATCAGTTACAGAAGGACATCCGGATAAGATGTGCGACCAGATCTCAGACGCGATCCTGGATGCGCTGATGGAGCAGGACCCGATGAGCCGTGTGGCGTGTGAGACCTGCACTACGACGGGCCTTGTCCTGGTTATGGGCGAGATTACGACGAAGGCATATGTGGATATCCAGAAGATCGTAAGGGAGACGATCAAGGAGATCGGTTATGTGCGCGGGAAATTCGGATTTGACGCGGAGACCTGCGGCGTACTTACGGCAATTGACGAGCAGTCAAGCGATATCGCCATGGGCGTTGACAAGGCATTAGAAGCCAAAGAGAACAAGATGTCAGAGGAAGAGATCGAGGCGATCGGCGCAGGGGATCAGGGAATGATGTTCGGGTATGCATCAGATGAGACGCCGGAGCTGATGCCGTATCCGATCGCACTGGCACACAAGCTGGCAAGAAGGCTTACCGAGGTGCGCAAGAACGGCACGCTGCCATACTTAAGGCCGGACGGGAAATCACAGGTGACGGTTGAGTATAACGAGGAAGGAGTGCCGACACGTCTTGACGCGGTAGTCCTGTCCACCCAGCATGACCCGGATGTGACCCAGGAGCAGATTCACGAGGATATCAAAAAATATGTATTTGATGAGGTGATCCCGGCAGATATGGTAGACGGTGAGACCAAGTTCTTCATCAATCCGACGGGACGTTTCGTGATCGGCGGACCTCACGGCGACAGCGGCCTTACAGGTCGGAAGATCATCGTAGATACCTACGGCGGAATGGCACGCCACGGCGGCGGCGCATTCTCCGGGAAGGACTGCACGAAGGTAGACCGTTCCGCTGCTTACGCGGCGCGCTATGTTGCCAAGAATATTGTGGCGGCAGGCCTTGCGAAGAAGTGTGAGATCCAGTTGTCTTATGCTATCGGTGTGGCTCATCCGACTTCTATTATGGTGGATACCTTCGGAACCGGGAAGATCAGCAATGAGAAGCTGGTAGATATGATCCGGGAGAACTTCGACCTTCGCCCGGCGGGCATCATTCAGATGCTGAACTTAAGAAGACCGATCTACAAGCAGACGGCGGCTTACGGGCATTTCGGACGTACTGATCTGGACCTGCCATGGGAGAAGACGGACAAGGCAGAGCTGCTGAAGAAATACTTATAAAGCTATTTATAAAAATTTTATAATAAGTTTATGGACGCTTTGATGTGAAGCGTCCTTTTTCGTGCTATACTTAAATACATATGATATCCGAAGTGTGAGGCACAAAGATGAAGTTAAAGACGAGACTGATCATAGCTTTTCTGACGGTGATCCTGATTCCGATCGTGCTGACAGTTATGCTGGCATATCTGTTTGGCAAATATCAGATGAGCGCCATAGAGAAGACCTATGAGATCACGGGGATGACGACGGAAAATCTGTCGAATTCTGTCGGAGTAATGTCCAGGCTCACGGAGCGTTTTTATAAAGAACTGTCCCAGATGGTAGAGGAGAATCCGCGTCAGATGGAAGACGCTACTTTTCTGGAGGATTTTAACCAGAGCCTGAGGAGAAAGAATGCATATCTGTTGGTGCGTAAGGGGCATATCCTGATCTATGTCGGTACGGCTATAGAGGATGCCCAGCCGGTGATCGACCGTCTGCCGGGGTACGGAGATACGGAGATGATGTCGGAGAGCGGCATTTATCTGGGAGGCGAGGCCCAGGCGCTTGTGAAGCAGGTGGATTTTCTATACCCGGATGAGAAGGAAGGCAGCGCGTTTGTCGTTGTAAATGTTAACGGTGTGATCCCGGAGGTGGAGCGGTTATATATGGAGGTTGTCGTGGGAATCGTCGTGGTGCTGATTCTGACGGCGGCAGTTCTCATCTTATGGATCTACAGAGGAGTCATGGGACCGCTTGGGAAGATGCAGATCGCGGCCCAGAATATCAAGGATGGGAATCTGGACTTCGAGCTTGAATCAGAAGCGGACGACGAGCTTGGGAAGCTGTGCCAGAGCTTAGAAGAGATGCGTATGCGGCTTCAGGATAACGCGGAAGAGAAGATCAGGTTCGACAAGGAGAACAAGGAGCTGATCAGCAACATTTCCCATGATCTGAAGACTCCGGTCACGGCGATCAAGGGGTATGCGGAAGGGATCATGGACGGAGTTGCGGATACGCCGGAGAAGATGGAGCGTTATATCCGGACCATTTACAATAAGGCAAGCGAGATGGACACGCTGATCAACGAGCTGACCCTGTATACGAAGATTGATACCAACAGGATTCCTTATAATTTTAACACGCTGTCGGTGGAGGCGTATTTTGAGGATTGTGCGGAAGATCTCTCCGTGGAGCTTGAGTCCCGGGGTGTGGAGTTCGGATATTTTAATTATGTGGAAGCGGATGTGAAGATCATCGCCGACGCGGAGCAGATCAAGCGCGTGGTCCACAATATCGTGAATAATTCTTTGAAATATATGGATAAGCCCAAGGGGAAGATCAACCTCAGGGTGAAGGATGTGGGAGACTTCGTGCAGGTCGAGCTGGAGGATAACGGCAGAGGGATCGCGGCGAAGGATCTGCCGAACATCTTCGACCGGTTTTACCGCACGGACGCTTCACGGAATTCTTCCAAGGGGGGAAGCGGTATCGGGCTTTCGATCGTGAAGAAGATCATCGAGGAGCACGGAGGCAAGATCTGGGCGACAAGCAGAGAGGATACGGGGACGACGATGTATTTTGTCCTTAGAAAATATCAGGAGGTGCCGATTTATGAGTAAGATATTGATTGTAGAAGATGAAGAAGCGATCGCCGATCTCGAGAAGGATTATCTGGAGCTGAGCGGATTCCAGGTGGAGGTGGCGAACGACGGGGCGACCGGCCTTCAGAAGGCGCTGAAGGAAGACTTTGATATGTTTATCCTGGATCTGATGCTGCCGGGGATCGACGGCTTTGATATCTGCCGTCAGGTGAGGGATGTGAAGAATACCCCCATCATCATGGTATCGGCGAAGAAGGATGATATTGACAAGATCCGGGGGCTTGGCCTTGGGGCGGATGATTATATGACGAAGCCGTTCAGCCCAAGCGAGCTGGTGGCAAGAGTGAAGGCGCACCTGGCCAGATATGACCGGCTGACGGGAAGCGCGGTGGAGGCCAATAAGGTGATCGAGATCCGGGGACTCAAGATCGACACGACGGCGAGACGGGTGTGGATCAACGGAGAGGAGAAGACATTTACCACGAAGGAATTCGACCTTCTGACCTTCCTTGCAAGCCATCCCAACCATGTGTATACGAAGGAAGAGCTGTTCCGTGAGATCTGGGATATGGAGTCGATCGGGGATATCGCGACGGTGACGGTGCATATCAAGAAGATCCGTGAGAAGGTGGAGATGGATACCTCGAACCCGCAGTATATTGAGACGATCTGGGGGGTCGGATATAGATTTAAGGTGTAAGATGTATTTTACAAAAAGGAGGTAAAGGATTTGTTAAAAGGAAAGGTGGCTGTCGTTACAGGCGGTACAAGAGGAATCGGTTATGCGGTAGTGAAGAAGTATCTGGAGAACGGTGCGAAGGTTGTGCTGTTCGGATCCAGAGAGGAGACGGTGAATAAGGCGCTCTCTTCGCTTAAGGCGGATAACGCGGATTGGGAAGTAGAAGGGGATTACCCGGACCTGTCCGATGCAGGGGCAGTGAAGGCTGCCATCCAGAAGGTAAAGGATAAGTTCGGAAGACTTGATATCCTGGTAAATAATGCCGGAATGTCCGATAGTACCAAGATCGAGAAGTACGAAGAAGGGCAGTTCGACAAGGTTATGAGGCTGAATGTCAATGCTCTCTTCAATGCGATTCAGCCGGCGGTCGAGATTATGAGAGAGCAGGGCGGCGGCTGTATCCTGAATACCAGTTCCATGGTCAGCATCTCAGGGCAGCCTGGCGGCGTGGCATATCCGACGAGCAAATTCGCTGTCAACGGTATGACGCTTTCACTGGCGAGAGAGCTTGGCCCAAGCAATATTCGCGTCAATGCGGTAGCGCCGGGTATCACCAAGACAGATATGGTTGCGGCTCTGCCGGATCAGATGATCCAGCCGATGATCGCCGCGATACCGCTTCGCAGGATCGGCGAGCCGGAGGATATCGCCAATGCGTTCTTATTCCTGGCAAGCGATATGGCAAGCTATGTGACGGGCGAGATCTTGTCTGTGGACGGTGCGATGAGGGCATAGGGATATATAGAGATACCAGAGATACCTTTAGCGGGTATCTCTTTTTGCATATAGTCGCCGGGTACACGGAGGGTATCCATACTTTTGCATGCAGAAGTATGGATACGGATGCAAAAGGAGTTTTATGTAGATATGCCGTATGAATTGTGTTATAATATGTAGCACGCTGATGCATGTCCTGATACGCTGGGACAAGCATCAACTCTAAATATATTCGGTGAGAGAGGGCAGAATGTTACATGATAACAAGTACATCGAATGCGAAGGTTAAGCGTCTGGTAAGCCTTAAGAAGAAGCGTAAGGCGAGGGACGAAGAGAAGGTATTTCTGGTCGAGGGAATCCGCATGTTCCGGGAGATGCCGCTTGAGATATTAAGAGAGGTATATGTGTCGGAGACATTTTACCGGAAGGAAAGGAAGACGGCAGAGCAGGTTCTTGCAGGCAGCAGAATCATGCCGGAGGTCTTATCGGACACGGTGTTCGGCTATGTATCGGATACCAGGACGCCTCAGGGAGTCTTGTGTGTGGCGAGGCAGCCGGAGCGTAAGCTTAAGGAGACCGCCGCAGGTAAGCGCCCGCATATCGTTGTGCTGGAGCATCTGCAGGATCCGGGGAATCTGGGTACGATCCTTCGGACGGCGGAGGGCGCCGGTGTGACGGGGATCGTGATGGACAGGGAATGTGTGGACATCTATAATCCCAAGACGATCCGGTCTACGATGGGTTCCGTCTACCGCATGCCGTTCTGCTATGTGGAGGATCTTCATGGCGCGGTTCTGGAACTGAAAGAGATGGGGATCCATATCTATGCGGCGCATCTTGCGGGGCAGCAAGATTATGATGAGGAGGACTACAGCGTGCCTTGTGCATTTCTGATAGGGAATGAGGGGAACGGACTTACAGAGGAGACGGCAGGGCTTGCCGATACCTATATCCGGATACCCATGGAAGGGCAGGTGGAATCCCTGAATGCTGCGGTTGCGGCGTCTGTCCTGATGTTCGAGGCGTCAAGGCAGCGGCGGAAGTATAGATGTGTGGATATATGTAATTAGGAAGGGCGTGATCATATGAAGCCTGTAATAGATCTGTCGAAGGAGTACGGCCTGGTGTTGGACGGAGGCGGCGCACGCGGAGCATACCAGATCGGCGCGTGGAAGGCGCTTGCGGAAGCGGGTGTGAAGATCAACGCGGTGGCAGGAACCTCTGTGGGAGCGCTGAACGGCGCGCTGATCTGCATGGGCGATATCGGGAAGGCAGAGAAGATCTGGAATGAGATGACATTTTCAAGGGTCATGGATGTGGACGACGAGTGGATGGAAGGATTATTCCAGAAGCGGACAAGCATCCGGGAATTCCTGAATGAGGGGTGGAAGAAGCTCAAGGAGGGCGGGGTGGATATCACGCCGCTTAGGAATCTGATCCATGAGATGGTCGACGAAGACGCGATCCGAAGCTGCGGCAAGGAATTCTGCCTGCTGACATTCTCTCTGTCGGACTTCAGAGAGCTGGATCTTGGCATAGAGGACATCCCGGAAGGACTTCTGGAGGATTTCCTGCTGGCGAGCGCATATCTGATTGGATTCAAGAATGAGCGGATCCAGGGTAAGAAATATATTGACGGCGGCGTGGTAAATAATGTACCATTGAATTCACTGGTGAAGCGAGGGTATGAGGATATTATAGAAGTGCGGATATACGGTCCGGGGCGGGAGCCGCGGGTTAAGCTGCCCAAGGAGAGCGAGAAGCTTGAGATCGCGCCGCGGGTCAAGCTTGGAAGCATCATTGAATTCTCAGGGAAACGCAGCCGGCAGAATCTGTTGATTGGCTATTATGACGCCTTGAGGATGTTATACGGACTGGAAGGGACGATCTACTATCTGGAGCAGTCTCATGAGGACGAGTATTATGAGGAGCTTCTTATAGATACCCGTGAGGTGGAGAAGGCGGAGATCGCATTCGTGCTGAAGCTGTCTCTCGGGTTTAAGAGCAAGGATCTGTTCATGGGGATGCTGGAGGCTGCGGCCAAATTGCTGCGTATTCCCAAGTACCAGATATACACGGTTGACCAGCTGTATGATATCGTATATAAGAAATATGAAGCATTGAATGACCAGATGAACCTTCCGAGGTTCGTCCACGTATTGATCGGATTGAGAAAGGGATTGACGATGAACTTAAAGGGAAGAAATTTTTTGACATTGAAGGACTATACACCGGAGGAGATCACATATCTGCTGGATCTGGCGGCAGATATGAAGGAGAAGAAGAGAAGCGGCGTGCCTGTTGATAATTACAGGGGGAAGAACGTTGCGCTGATATTTGAGAAGACCAGTACCAGGACCCGGTGCGCGTTCGAGGTGGCCGCGCACGATATGGGGATGGGGACGACCTATCTCGACCCAAGCGGCTCCCAGATCGGGAAGAAGGAGAGCATTGAGGATACAGCGAGGGTGCTTGGAAGGATGTATGACGGGATCGAGTACCGGGGATTTGGACAGGAGATCGTGGAGGATCTGGCCAGATACGCCGGTGTTCCGGTATGGAACGGACTGACCAATGAGTACCATCCTACACAGATGCTGGCGGATCTGTTGACTATACGGGAGAATTTCGGGGAGCTTAAAGGCATAAAGCTGGTGTACATGGGCGATGCCAGATACAACATGGGTAATTCGCTGATGATCGCCTGCGCCAAGATGGGAATGCATTTCGTTGCGTGCACTACGGAAAATTATTTCCCTAACGCGGAATTGGTGGAGACCTGCCGGGGCTATGCGAAAGAGAGCGGAGCGACCATTACGCTGACCTCAGATGTGGCGGCAGGGACGAAGGATGCGGATGTGATCTATACGGACGTGTGGGTGTCCATGGGCGAGCCGGACGAGGTATGGGAGGAAAGAATCCGGGAGCTTACGCCTTACAAGGTGACCTCCGAGGTGATGGCAAATGCCAAGGAGAGCGCGATCTTCCTGCACTGTCTGCCGGCGTTCCATGATCTGAAGACGAAGATCGGCAAGGAGATCCATGAGCGTTTTGGAATCGAGGATATGGAAGTGACGGATGAGGTGTTCGAATCTGAGCAGTCGAAGGTGTTCGACGAGGCCGAGAACCGGATGCATACCATCAAGGCGGTCATGGCTGCGACGCTTGGGGAGAGACAGGGTTAGATATTATGAAGTCAGAGATTCTGCATCTTTTGAAAGAGAATGAGGGCTACCTGTCCGGGCAGCAGCTCTGCGACCGTTTTAAGGTGTCGCGGACTGCTGTGTGGAAGGTCATGGAGCAGCTTAAGAAGGAAGGCTATGGGATAGAGGCTGTGAGGAATAAGGGTTACCGCCTTGTGGACAGCCCCGACGTCATGTCGAGGGCGGAGATCGAGAGCCTGACAAGAGGCGGATGGGCGGGAGCGAAGGTGGTCTATTTCGAGGAGACGGATTCGACGAATACCCGCGCCAAGGAAGCCGGGGATAAGGGCTGCGGGCACGGAACCTTATTCGTGGCGGAACGCCAGGCGGCAGGGAAGGGCCGCCGGGGCCGGGGGTGGGAATCGCCTGCCGGGACCAGTATCTATATGACGCTTTTGCTCCGTCCGGCTATTCTGCCGGCCAAGGCGCCCCAACTGACGCTTCTGATGGCGGTTGCCGTGGTACAAGGAATCCGCAAGGTTACGGGGATTGGCTGTCAGATCAAATGGCCCAATGATATCGTGCTTCATGGCAGGAAGGTCTGCGGGATCCTGACGGAGATGAGTACAGAGATCGACTATATCAATCATGTGGTCATCGGGGTTGGGATCAATGTGAACCAGGAGACATTTCCGGAGGAGATCAGGGACCGCGCCGTATCGCTGAAGTCAGAGATTGGCGGCGGTATCCGGCGTTCGGAGCTGATTGCGGCAGTGATGAAGAGCTTTGAAGAGTGTTATGATATATTTCTTAAGACGGAAGACTTGTCGGGAATGCGGAAGCTCTATGATTCTCTTCTGGTAAATAAGGACCAGAAGGTGAGGGTGATGGAACCTGGCAATGAGTATGAGGCCCATGCCCTGGGGATCAGCGAGACGGGAGAGCTGCTGGTGAGGACCGGGGACGGCAAGGTGAAGTCTGTCTTTGCGGGGGAAGTATCTGTGAGAGGAGTATACGGATATGTATGACGGCAGGGTGGTGCTGTGCGGCGCCAATTCCTATGAGGAAAAATATTATCTGAATCCGGATTTTGAGCAATTGCCGGAGGCGGTCCGGAATGAACTTAAGATCATGTGTGTGCTCTATGTCAATGATGTGGGAGGGATCCTGACATTGGTATACGAAGAGAGTGGGGAGCTGTGCTTCGAGGTGACATCGGAAGAATTCGATCCTATGTTTGACGAGATCGGGAGCCGGCTGAAGATCAAGCAATTGCAGAGAGAGAAGCAGGATCTTCTGGAGGCGCTGCAGATGTATTATAAAGTCTTCTTCATGGGAGAGGATCTGTAGATTGGGCAGGAAAACAAGCAGGAGGAGAGATATGCTGTTAGTAATCGACGTAGGAAATACCAATATTACTATGGGGGTGTTCAGGGGTGAGGAGCTTCTTGGAACATTCCGTTTAACGACGAAGCTGCCGAGAACCTCGGACGAATATGGAATCGCATTAAAGGAGCTGATAGAGCGTCAGGGAATCCGAAGCGATGATATCACTGCCGTGATCGTTTCTTCTGTGGTGCCGGATATCATGCATTCTCTCGGAAGTGCATTTATCAAATATTTCGGGATCAAACCAATGGTGGTATCGGCAGGTATCAGGACAGGGATCCGCATTGTGACCGAGAATCCCAAGCAGGTGGGCGCGGACCGTATTGTGGACGCGGTAGCGGCATATACGCTGTACGGCGGGCCGGTGATCGTGATAGATTTCGGTACGGCGACGACCTATGATATCGTGGGTGCGGACGGTACCTTCGAGGGAGCGGTCATCGCGCCCGGGATCCGTATCGCTGCCCATGCCATGACGGAGCAGGCGGCGATGCTTCCTGCGATCGAGATTAAGAAGCCGGATTCTATCCTGGCAAGGGAGACGGTGGCAAGCATGCAGGCGGGCCTGGTCTTCGGACAGATCGGGCAGACGGAATATATTGTGAAGAAGATCAAGGAGGAATCGGGATATCTGAACGCGAAGGTGATCGCAAGCGGGGGACTTGGGAAGATGATCGCGAGGGAGACAGATGTGATCGACGTCTATGATTCACAGCTGACGCTGAAAGGGCTGCGCTTTATATATGAGAAAAATAAACGGTAGAAAATTTAAAAATATAACGGGGGACGTAGTAAAATGGAAGTTTGCTACGTCCCAAATTGGCTTAAGGGGTGTACCTAATTGTGAAAATCGGTGATGTTGAACTTGAGAATCCATACATTCTTGCTCCTATGGCAGGAGTGACGGATCTGCCGTTTAGGCTGCTCTGTAAGGAGCAGGGGGCGGGGCTTCTGTGTATGGAGATGATCAGCGCTAAGGCGCTGCAATATAAGAATAAGAATACGAAAGCACTGCTTGCGATCCATCCCGGGGAGTATCCGGTATCTCTGCAGCTCTTCGGGTCGGATCCTTATATCATCAGTGAGATGGCAAAGGAGATCGAGGAGCTTCCGTTCCAGATCCTGGACATCAATATGGGGTGTCCGGTTCCCAAGGTGGTGAAGAACGGAGAGGGATCGGCGCTTATGAAGGATCCGGGGAAGGTATACGAGATCGTGAACCAGACGGTAAAGGCAATCCGCAAACCGGTCACGGTGAAGATCCGCAAAGGATTTGACGACGGGCATATCAATGCGGTGGAGATCGCGAAGGTGATAGAAGAGGCGGGCGGGGCGGCGGTCGCCGTCCACGGAAGGACGAGAGAGCAGTATTACTCGGGCAGGGCAGACTGGGAGATCATTCGTCAGGTGAAGGAGGCGGTATCCATCCCTGTGATCGGAAACGGGGATGTGGTTTCCGGGGAGACGGCGCAGGCTATGATGCGGCAGACGGGCTGTGACGGTGTGATGATCGGCAGGGCAGCACAGGGGAATCCGTGGATCTTCCGGGAACTTGCGGATTATGAGCGGACGGGGAAAACCGCCGCAAGACCGTCCAAAGAGGAGCTGAGGGCTGCAATGCTCAGGCATGCCAGGCTGCAGATCGAATTCAAGGGAGACTATCTTGGGATCCGTGAGATGAGAAAGCATGTATCCTGGTATACGAAAGGGATGGAAGGATCTGCGAAGTTAAGAGATGCGATCAACAGAGTGGAGAGTTATGAGGAGCTTAACGAGCTTCTTGGCAGGATATAGAGGATTGAGTGTCCTGGAAACAAGTTTCTATGTCCCTTGCAGGGCGGGCGTATGATTGTTCTGTAAGGTATGAAGATATGAAATCATGCATATACTGTAACGGGTCAGGGAAGCGGCGCAGTCAGCTTCGCCGACGGATTTGGCGTATGTATGTAAAATGACTGCGGATAGCAGCGGCAGTCTGGAAAAACAGTTGTGAATAGTAAGATTTCCGCGGGATTTCGGTATCAAAGTCATTGACATACTTATGGCGTTTCGGTATAATAATTGAATTGTGAAAGTTGAGAAGGAAAGGAAGCAAGACACATGGAAGCAAAGAAGAGATTACTTACTTATGCGGGCTTGAAAGCACTGGAGGACGAGCTGGAGCACTTGAAGGTGGTAAAGCGCAAGGAGGTTGCCGGTAAGATCAAGGAGGCGAGAGAGCAGGGCGATCTGTCAGAGAACGCCGAGTACGATGCAGCGAAGGATGAGCAGAGAGATATCGAGGCGCGTATTGAAGAATTGGAAGGTATTCTTAAGAATGCGGAAGTTGTAGTCGAGGATGAAGTAGACTTTGATAAGATCAATGTAGGCTGTACGGTGAAGGTTTATGACAAGACCTTTGACGAAGAGATGGAGTTCAAGCTGGTGGGATCCACGGAGGCCAACAGCCTGGAGGGAAAGATCTCCAATGAATCTCCGGTAGGACAGGCATTGATCGGATGTAAGGTAGGAGACCAGGTCGAAGTAGAGACTCAGGCAGGAGTTATGGAATACGAGGTATTGCATATCAGCCGTTCATTATAAGGAAGGAGAGGGAGACGTGGCTGAACAGCAGAAGAAAGCACAGGAGCAGGATATTAACCAGTTGAGGAAGGTACGCCGCGAGAAGCTGGCCGACCTGCAGGATAACGGCAGGAATCCTTTCGAGATCACGAAGTATGATGTGACATGCCATGCCATGGACATCAAGGATAATTATGCGGAGATGGAAGGGAAGCAGGTAAGGCTTGCGGGGCGCGTGATGCAGAAGCGTATCATGGGTAAGGCGTCCTTCTGCAATATCCTTGACCAGAGCGGCAATATTCAGTCTTATGTAGCGAGAGACAGTATAGGCGAAGAGGCTTATAAGGATTTTAAGAAGTTGGATATCGGTGATATCGTGGGTCTTGCGGGCGAGGTTTTCACGACGAAGACAGGAGAGATCTCCGTTCACGCATCCGAGATTACGTTGCTGTCCAAGAGCCTTCAGATACTTCCGGAGAAATTTCACGGTCTGACGAATACGGACATGCGTTATCGCCAGAGGTATGTGGACCTGATCATGAACCCGGAGGCGAGAGATACATTTATCAAGCGTTCGAAGATCCTGAGCGCGATTCGGAGATATCTGGACGGACAAGGCTTCCTTGAGGTGGAGACGCCGATGCTGGTAAGCAATGCGGGAGGAGCGGCGGCAAGACCGTTTGAGACGCATTTTAACGCATTGAGCGAGGATTTTAAGCTGCGCATTTCCCTTGAGTTATACCTGAAGCGTCTGATCGTGGGCGGATTGGAGAGAGTCTACGAGATTGGGCGTGTGTTCAGGAACGAAGGACTGGATACCAGACATAACCCGGAATTCACTCTGATGGAATTGTATCAGGCATATACGGACTACAACGGGATGATGGATCTGACCGAGAACCTGTACCGTCATGTGGCGCAGGAAGTGCTCGGAACGACTACCATCACCTATAACGGTGTGGAGATGGATCTTGGAAAGCCGTTTGAGCGGATCACGATGATAGACGCCGTGAAGAAGTATGCGGGCGTCGACTGGAATGAAGTGGAGACGCTTGAACAGGCGCGGGCGCTTGCAAAAGAGCACCATGTAGAGTATGAGGAGAGACACAAGAAGGGCGATATCTTAAGCCTGTTTTTCGAAGCATTTGCAGAAGAGCATCTGATACAGCCGACATTTGTCATGGATCATCCGATCGAGATCTCACCGCTTACGAAGAAGAAGCCGGACAATCCGGATTATGTTGAGCGTTTCGAGTTCTTCATGAATGGATGGGAGATGGCGAACGCTTACTCTGAGCTGAATGACCCGATCGACCAGAGAGAACGGTTCCGTGCGCAGGAAGAGCTGCTGGCACAGGGTGATGAAGAGGCGAACACTACGGATGAGGATTTCCTGAATGCGCTGGAGATCGGTATGCCGCCGACAGGCGGGATTGGGTTCGGGATCGACAGGATGTGTATGCTGCTGACGGATGCGGCGGCGATACGTGATGTGCTGTTGTTCCCCACGATGAAGTCATTAGGCGGTGTAAAGGTAGAAAATAGCGTAAGTTCTAAGGCTGTTGAAGCATCAAAAGCAGAGGAAAAGATTGAAGAAAAGATTGATTTTTCTAATGTGAAGATCGAGCCGTTATTTGAAGAAGCAGTTGATTTTGAGACATTTAGCAAGTCGGATTTTCGTGCTGTGAAGATTGAAGCGTGTGAGGCGGTTCCAAAGAGCAAGAAGCTTCTGAAGTTCACTCTGAACGACGGAACAGAGCGGAAACGCACGATTTTAAGCGGTATTCATGAGTATTATGAGCCGGAAGAGCTGATTGGAAAGACGGCAATTGCGATTGTAAACCTTCCGCCGAGAAAGATGATGGGTATTGATTCAGAGGGAATGCTGATCTCTGCGGTGCATGAGGAGGATGGCCGTGAAGGACTGAACCTTTTGATGGTAGATGATCGGATTCCGGCTGGAGCGAAGCTGTATTAAGGCGAAAAGCAGGATAAAAAACATCAATGGTTTTAGACCCCTGATTTACATCCTTACATCAAACTTACATCATTTGGTGCAGAAAGTTGTGCAGAGGTCAAAAAATCGCACATTTCATATAACTATATTGATTTTGACAAGAGAAATAAACGAATTACAATGAAAAGGGGATTGCGGAATTATCCAATAGGAGATTTTGCAATCCTCTTTTTTGTTGCCATGCATACGACAAAAACGTCCAGTGGACGTTTTTAAGTTGTCATGCGTTCAGAGGAAACTATCAACGGCAGGTTCTCTTAGAGGTTTACAATACAGTGAAAATGTGTGATAATTACATCGTAGTTTATTGCTCCGATATGAAAGATATTTCATATAAAGGAGGAACAACAATGAACTGCAAAAATAAGATAGACAAAAAGGCAACAGGGCATAGGCTCTATCGGTTAATTGAAGAATCTAAAATGACATATGCAGAAATTGCAGAATATTTAGGTTTGCAATCGCCGAGAGTTATATATGAGTGGGTTTCTGGAAAAAAACTTCCATCAACTGAAAATTTATATAACCTTGCTGATTTGTTTCAAGTGAAAATGGAAGATATCCTCCGCGTTTGAGGGTGTCTTCCTTTTTTGAACTGTTGGTACATTGATAAATCAGCATATTCACGTATAATGATTTGTATAAGATTTACTTGTGTGTTACAATCAAAACACATAAGAAATATTGGAACGCGTTATGTTCTGATTGGTGCCTATAAACAAAACGCTTGTTAGAGTGGTAAATATCTTATGCATTAGCTTAATAATCAATTAGGCGGGACACTCTCTTTTTAGAGAGTGTCTTTTTAGGAGGAGACATGAAAAAAGACAGAAGTAATCAAAAATTAACAAAAGCTGATTTTGAAAAATTTGCGTATCATGATACTCGATTTTATGGTTTGTTTTATACAAAGACGGATAATGGAATCAAAGTAAAAATTGACCCAAAACGAATGAGAAGTACTGTAGGCTGTATGTTATCTTATGAACAGGCGAAAATTATCAATAAAAGACAGACACATTATTTTTATCCAAAGAAAAGCGAATATGAGGATTATTGCTGCAATATGTTCGCAGATAGGATAAGAGATATTCAAAACTATTGGGAAGAACATTATAAAGAACTGATAACTTATGCAAAGAAAAGAATTGAGAAGCCAAGAGAATTAATGCCGGGGGATAATATGTTGCTTATGCAGGGCATAGCGGAATATGACGAAGCGGTAATGATGTCAAATTGGGAAAATATGAAAAACCAGTATGAATATGCTGAGAAATGTTTTGAGGTGGTTGCAAGTCTGTATGCTTCTTTTATACATCAAATGGCATCTCAGATTGAAGCGGTTACTGTTTTAGTTCTTTCAAAACAAAATGCAATGCATGACCGATTTGATAGGAATACGTTATATGCGACTGCTGTTGGAAGAGATAAAAAAGTTGATGAGTTACCTTCCTTTAAATATTACGATAAACTCTATTGTTTATGGAATTTTATAAAGCATAACAGTACTTCGACTTATGAAAAATTGCATTCAGTATACCCAGAATTGATTTATGAAGATGCAGAATATAAACAAGGTTTTTCCGCTTTTCACATTATAAAATTTTCAGATGAGTTAATCGTAGAATTGTTAAATGGCTGTGATTCATTTTTTAAGGAATACTGTGAGTTAGTATATAAGGAAAACTATGATGAGGCGCAGTGGAATTATGGCAGATATTTTTTAGATATAGTGGATGAGCAAATAGAATTAATAACAAATCCTTTAGGATTGCCGTGGTATATTTAATGTGAGGAGGAACAACATGAGTAAGAATTTTTTTGATTTTGACGATGATGATTTTGGAATGTCCATATCTGACAATATGGCAGTTGATTCAGAGGGGAATTTTATGATGCGAATGTCGGATAATATGGCTATGGATATGGCTATGGATACAGGAGATATTCATTTTATTTCTGGGTGGTCTGATGAGGAGGATGATTAAAATTAAAGCATAGAGATGTTGTGGTGTGAAAATTGTCCGTAATGTAGTAGATTCTATGATTTTGGAAGAATCATGAGGATTGCAAACTATTTTTCCTAAAGGATATTTTCTATACTAGCTATAAGAAGTAGAGGAGGTTCGATATGAAAAATAGTTTAGCAGCTATGCATCCAGAGATTGCAGATGAGTGGTCGGAGAAGAACTTACCGCTTACACCTGATAAAGTAACATATGACTCAAATAGACAGGTATGGTGGAAAGGAGCAACATTAGAACCAGAGCTTGCATTGGAATGGTCTGATAAAAATAAAATCTTAAAACCTACTACGGTTGGAACAGGTTCACACAAAAAAATTATTTGGAAAGGTAAATGCGGACATGAGTGGACGGCAAGCGTGAAAAACCGTGTGAAAGGCAGCGGATGTCCTTATTGTTCTCATAATCTCGTGTTAGAGGGAATTTCCTCAAGTAGCTGCTGAGTGGGCGGAAAGAAATTATCCGTTACGCCCAACTATGGTTGCAGCCTATTCTAACCGCAAAGTCTGGTGGAAATGCAGCAAGGGGCATGAATGGAATACGTTGATTTCAACTCGTTCATATGGAAGCCGATGCCCTTATTGCAGTGGAAATATTCTTCTTAAAGGATTCAACGACTTTGCGACAAAGCAGCCAGAGCTTGCATTGGAATGGTAGGAGCACAACCTGTCTTTGACGCCAGATATGATAAATGAAAAGTCGCGAAAAAATGTTTGGTGGAGATGCAGAAAATGCGAATATGAATGGAAAGCAGTGATTCATTCACGGGTAAAAGGGGCGGAATGTCCTGTATGTGCTGACCGTGCCGTACTTTCTGGATATAATGAATTGGCGACAACCGACCCGAACCTGCTTGCCCAGTGGGATTATGATAAGAATACCGATGTTTCTCCTGAACATATATCAAGAAGCTCAATGCGAAAATTTGGTGGAAATGTGGATTTGGACATTCGTGGAAAGGAAAGATTTCAGAAAGAGCTATAGAGGGGAAAGGATGCAGGGAATGTGAAAAAGAATACCAAAGTGTATTTCCGCAATTAGCAGTCAGCTATTATGCTGCAAAAAAGGATTGAAAGTGCTGTTAAATTCTGACGAGATTATTGGAATTCCAATGGAAATCTATATACCAGAAGAAAAAGTTGCCGTAGAATCATTTGCCGGGACACAGGAAATTGATAGCCTAAAAGAATATTTGTGCAGACAGAGGGGAATTAAATTTGTAATTTTTATTTCTTCGGATGTGGATGATGATGTGGCGTTTATAAGAAAGCGTTTTAATGAATGGAGAAAAATAAATAATCCCCTTTTCAGAATTATGTAGCCATAAAAACGGGCTTATAAATATACATTGCAAGCAACAGGTAAATATTTTATAATCAAATCTATAAATCGTAAATTTGTAGGAGATATACAGATGTGCGAAAATTATACTAGACAATCATTACCGACAAAGATTTATAGCACAATATTTAGAAGTAGGTTATTGGAATGAGTACCTTCTGGAGAAAGATGTAGTCTTTCTATTTCATCTGGAAGATGGAATAAAGAGGTATGAGGTGAAAAATTATAGTAATGATGAAGTCTTATCATTATGTGAAAAGCTTTGTGGATGTAAATTCAAATCTATAAAGGATATGCTCAAAGAAAATCACTATTATAGTGATAAGATAGAATAATGATTATCAAGTGCTTTATGATAAACTTAAAACAGCAATTGTGGAAGTAGGTATTTAATTTCCCTACTACTAATAGTTGTATAGTTATTTTTTGGATAAAATATTGTATATTAGGGGTACAGGAGAGTTATGGAAGAAACTTTTGCTAAGCGGTTAAAACAAATTCGTAATCAAAGAAATTTTACATAAGAACAACTTGCAAAGATAACTAAAATATCTGTACAGTCAATAAGAAATTATGAACAAAGTATTAGTGAACAGCCCGCAGCAGAATACCTATTGGCTTTAGCAAAAGCTTTAGATGTAACTCCTGAATATTTATTATTAGGAGAGAAGAATATGAATATATATACAGACGCAATTAAAGCAGAACTCAAACAGCTTGCAGATTATGACAAAATATCTGAAATTAAGAATGAAGGATTAAATTCAACTTACTTACCGTATCTTGAGATGAGCGAGAAATTAGTATCAGAAATTACGAAATATTGGAATGGAAAAGGTATATTTGATACTCGTTGTAATCGTAATTATGTTCAAGATGTAATATTAAAATATTGTCAGAATAGAGCAGAATATAAACGGAAATTTAATATAAAAGATACGGAGGATATTAAAGATGAAGAAATTTGATGCTGATTATGAGTTACTTGACAGTATGTATCGAGATGGATACTTTCCAGATTTTTTAGTAGATAAGGTAAAGGAATTAGTGGAAAATGTCATTACTTTTCTGGAAACAGGAGAGAGGGATTCCGAAGAAATACAAAGTAAATTTGATGAAATGACTTTAGCGATTAACGACCTACAGGAAGAATTTGAAGAAAATCAAAGTGAATTAGAGACTGTTGCAAGAGAGAGCATCGCAGAGACAGTAGAATATATTTTGGAATGGTTTAATATAGACATGGATGTAGAAGATGCCATTGGCGAACGTGACTGGTAAGGTTTAAATAATTATATCTTTACCAGAAATACAAAATTAAATATCAATTTTACATAGCCGAGAGATTTCATTTGAGAAAATCCCCCGGCTTTTTCTATTTCTGGAGGTGATTTTATTGAATGAAAGGTAACAGATCTTATGCACAGATTGCGCCTGAAGTGCTTGAACAGGCAAGGCAGATAGATTTACTGACCTACTTACAGCATTATGAGCCGGGCAACTTAAAACGTGTCGCAGGTAATGTGTATTGTACCAGAGAGCATGACAGTTTGAAGATTTCCAATGGAAAATGGTATTGGTGGTCGAGAGGTTTCGGCGGCATTTCCGCGCTTGATTATCTTATCAAGGTCAAGGATTATGAATTTGTAGAAGTTGTGGAAATTCTTACAGGACAGACAATGACAGACTGGAAACCGATACCCATAACCCCGATTAGAAACGAACCGAAAGTGCTGCTCCTGCCACCAAAGAATAAGAGTTGTGACAAAGTGACGAAGTATCTTTTGGGGCGCGGCATTGATTATTCTCTCATACAGGAGTGCATTGCCGACGGTATTATTTTTGGAAGCTCCGATTATCACAATGCCGTTTTTATAGGAAAAGATGAAAACGGAGTACCGAAATATGCCGCCTATCGTGGTACAAAAGGAGATTTTAAACGCGATGCATCGGGGAGTGACAAGCGGTATTCTTTTAGGATGCTTGCAAAAGAACCATGTGAATCTGTACATTTGTTTGAAGCAGCCATTGATTTACTTTCCTATGCCACCTATTTAAAGTGTAAGGGAAAGGATTATCACAGGGGGAATCTGCTTTTTTTGTCGGGGGTGTATCAGCCTAAGAAAGAGATAAAAGATAGCAAACTGCCCATTGCCCTTACTACTTTTTAAGAGCAAATCCACAGATTAAGATTATTTATCTTCATTTGGATATGGATAAAGTAGGTCGGCTTTGTACCGCCGAGTTAAAAGAACTGTTGAAGAACGAATATAAAATCGTTGATTCTCCGCCGCCAATTGGTAAGGATTTCAACGATTTTTATTATCTTATCTGGGAATGGAAAGACCGAAATCTAACAGGGAAAGGAGTGATGCCCGTTGATTGTATGATGGTTTTCTGTAAGGAACAGTCAATAAATTCAGTCGGAATTTATAAAAATATTGAAGCGGAAAGCGAGGAAACTATTATTGAAAGAATACAAAGCAAAGCTTAATGCCCATTATGGAAAGACTATCAGTATCTATGCCGACGACCCTGAACAGGCGGCAGAAAAACTAAAAACAGTTCTTTTTGATACTGATGCAGTTCAATTTTTGGAGGAAGATTTTGTTCATAGAAAAGCTGATATTACCGATGCCCATAAGCAGAGTACTAAAGAAATGGAATCAAAAGACAGATTCTTAAAGGGCGGTTGCTGTTCGGATTGTCTCTGTCAATGTGCGATATGCAGAGGATATTGTGGCGAGGACGGATATTAAGACACGTCTTACCAAGCCCTACCTTTTTCGGATGGGTATTTGGATTTGGCGGCAAGGTTCAGATACTTGCGCCAGAGAGTGTAAAAGAGCGGTACAGGCAGATGATTAGGCAGGCGAGTGAAGAAATGTGAAATAAATATAGGAGCGACAGATTGCTAAAATGATAATGGAGAAATTCCGCTTGCTAAGTGAGATTTCTTTTCATATGGGGATTAGAATACTATATAGTTAATATGTTAATGTCTTTGTTGTAGACGATTATACTTTGAAAAGCTGTAAATAAGTACTCGGATACCTTTCGGGCATTGTTGGAAAGGCGGATTTATGATAATATTGAACTAAATAAAATGTTATATATCGTTTCAAAGGAGTTAAGAAATAGACTATAAGATAAAGTAACTATGTGGACAACAAGAAAGAGCTGGAACGGGCAGAATTGCATCGTACAATATGAAATATTGCCAATGATTTGCGTGGGAGCGTAGACGGATGGGATTTTAAACAGTATGTATTAGGAATGTTGTTTTATCGTTATATATCAGAGAATTTGGCAAATTACATCAATCAAGGAGAAATTTTTAAAGGATTGTTTGATGATATTGACGTAAATAGTAATAAATTGGGCGGTACTGTTGCAAAAAGAAATGAAAAGCTAGTTAAATTGATGGACGGTATTGCTGATATGAAATTAGGCAATTACAAAGATAATACGATAGACGCATTTGGTGATGCCTATGAATATTTGATGGGTATGTATGCATCCAATGCAGGTAAAAGCGGTGGAGAGTATTATACGCCGCAGGAAGTATCGGAACTGCTGACTAAACTTACAGTAGTAGGGAAAACAGAAGTTAAAGGTATATGACCCTGCTTGCGGTTCTGGTTCGTTACTTTTGAAATTTGCAAAGGTTCTGGGACGCGAAAATGTGAGACTGGGATTCTATGGACAGGAAATTAATATTACGACATATAACCTGTGTCGTATCAATATGTTTTTGCATGATATTGATTATGATAAATTTGATATTGCGCATGGAGAAACATTAACGGAGCCGCAGCATTGGGATGATGAACCATTTGAAGCAATTGTTTCTAATCCGCCGTATTCTATTAAATGGGAGGGAGATGGAGATACAATTTTAATTAGCGACCCTCGGTTTTCTCCGGCAGGTGTATTAGCACCAAAATCCAAAGCTGACCTTGCTTTTATCATGCATTCACTTTCATGGTTGGCAACAAACGGCACAGGTGCGATTGTTTGTTTTCCGGGAGTTATGTATCGAGGAGGAGCTGAGCAGAAAATACGGAAATATCTGATTGATAATTCGTTTATAGACTGTATTATTCAATTGCCAGATAACTTATTTTACGGTACATCTATAGCAACATGTATTATGGTATTGAAAAATCGAGACTGGATAACAATGTATTATTTATTGATGCTTCTAAAGAATGTACGAAAGTAACAAATAGTAACAAATTAGAGGAGAAACATATTGATAAAATACTGGACGCATTTGTAAAGCGTGAAAATCAAGAATATTTTTGCTCACTTGTGGCGAGTGAAAAGATTGCAGAGGAAGATTACAACCTGTCTGTATCTACTTATGTTGAGCAGGAAGATACTACAGAAAAAATAGTCATCAAGGTACTTAATGCTGAGATAAAACGTATCGTAAAACGTGAACAAGTATTACGTGATGAAATAGATAAAATTATTACAGAAATTGAGGGATAATTAATGAGAGGAGAAAAAGAGCAGAAATGTCTTGATTTAGTAAGAACTGCAATATTTACCAAAAGTGGAGAGCCGATATTGCATCCATTTACGAAAAAAACATATCTGGAAGTTTCAAAAGAAGAGTTTGCAAAAGAGCAGATATGGTTTATCAATTCAGACTGTTACAAAAGCTATTTTGGTTTACTTGAAGAGGACAGAACTGAAATTGAAGAAATATTAAGAATCACACAGCCAAATAAAAAAGCTAGTGAGTTTCCAGATTTTATTTTTAATAATGGATTTATTGAACATTTTCAAGTTTCATCGTCCAAAACGACGAGAAAAGGTGCAACACAGGCTAAAGAAATGAATTGTTTTATATCTAAGGTTAGTAGAGAAACAGAGAAAATAGAACAAGAATGGAACGATATCCCAAGTTTTGATGAGGTGCGCTCTAAACAGTGGATAATGGAGAATCCAGAACATAGTCATGCATATCTTGTAGAATCATTTAAGAATAGTTGGGACAAGCATATGGAGAGCAGGGAGAAATATGCAGGCAATAAAAGTATTGGTATATTTATGATTGAATATTCAGAACTCGCACTTAGTATGTGTGAGAATGTATATGTGGATTGGATAAACGGAATGTCTCAAGGTGATATGCGTGAACAGGAGCGGTTCCGTTGTTACCGTTTAAGTCGAGATAAAGAATTACTTAATTTCATATATCAGTATAAAGAGCAACTAAAGTATGTCATATTCGTTTATTGTGAGGGGTTTGAAATTATACGTTTAGTAAATATTCCATATTTACTTAAATTGCTTCCGTGGGATTATGTGATATATCCTATGATGGTTCAGACGGTATCGTCATTGTGTAATATAAGCGTTCCAAAAGATTTAAGTAAGAAAGACATTTGGTAATGTTGTATGTTTTAGAGATTTGCAGAAAGAAACAGATGAAGTAATTGGACTATTTGGAGATGAAAATGCGGGCAGTATCGTGTTGCTGAAAAACTACGAAGCTTATTATGACGGATATGATGAGGATGGAAAAGATTCCAGTATGCAATTGAGAAGTAAGAAAGAATTGATTGAGGGATTCATTGATAAAGTGAATGTTAATACAAAGGATGAGGAAGATTGGCAGAGGTTTGTTGATGAACAAAAAGAAAATGATTTAGATAATCTTATCAAAGAGGAACGTTTAAAACCAGAAGAGACCAAAAAATTTATTAATAATTCATTCAGAGATGGCGGCGGTGCAGGAAACCGCGTATTGAAAAAACAGACAGTATTGATAAACTGTTAAAATTTTTCGATAAATATTTTGGCTTAGTTTCATAATTAGTTTTGAGAAAAGTTTGGAGGTAAAATGGTGAATAAATTGATGGACAACGGTCAGAATAATTTCATGGATAACTTTGTAAAAACAGATAACCTACTAAAAGATATGTGCGGAATTATCGAGTCTGCGCAGGAAACGGCATATAAAGCTGTTAATACGGCTCTTATTCAGAGGAATTGGCTGATTGGATACCGTATTGCGGAAGAAGAATTGCAGGGAGATGAACGCTCTGAATATGGTGTGAAGATAATCAAAGGACTTTCTAAGGAGTTAACGAAACTGTATGGAAAGGGATATGATAGAAGTAATCTGTATCATTGCCTTCGCTTTTATAAGACTTTCCCCGGAATTGTCGACACGCTGTGTCGACAATCAGGAAGCGTTCTTTCATGGTCGCATTATAGAGTGCTGTTACAGGTTGAAGATAAAAAGGCTCGTGAGTGGTATGAGAAAGAAGCTTTAGAACAAACTTGGGGAGTCCGTACTTTGCAGCGAAATGTTTCATCCCAGTACTATTACCGAATGTTAAAGACCCAAAAGCAAGATCTTGTTGAACGGGAAATGGAAGAACTAACTGCAAAATATCAGAACGATAAGCTAGAGTTTATAAAGAATCCCGTTGTTGCAGAGTTCTTAGGATTTTCTGCGAATACGGATTTTACCGAGAGCGACCTTGAAAAAAGCATACTCTCAAACCTGCAAAAATTCTTGATGGAGTTAGGTAAAGGATACGCGTTTGTGGCAAGGCAGCAGCATATCCATACAGAAAAGAAAGACTATTTTATTGACCTTGTATTTTACAACTATATACTTAAATGTTTTGTGCTGATTGATTTGAAAACAGAGAAAATCACACATCAGGATGTAGGGCAGATGGATATGTATATCCGCATGTATGACGAGTTGAAACGCAGTGATGGAGATAATCCAACGATAGGGGTTGTGCTGTGTTCCGATACGGATGAGGATATCGCCCGTTATTCTGTTCTTCATGGAAATGAACAGCTTTTTGCATCGAAATATAAGCTGTACCTGCCGACAGAGGAAGAACTAAGGGCGGAAATCGAGACACAAAAGACAATGTTTTACCTTCAGCAAAAGAAAAATCTGGGAATAGAAGAATAGGAAATAAAGAATCATTCTGCGGTAAGGTGTTGCGGATTTGCGACACCTATTTTTAATGTCTGCGTATCATCTTAGAACGGTATTTCACCGTCTACAACGAAAATAGCAGAGGAAGTCGGAGTATCCAGAGGAACGGTATATAAATATCTGGTTGCCATGAATGACAGGGGCATGATTGAATATGACGGACATGACATTCAGACGGACGTAACAAGGAAACTGAATACAGAACTTCCCAGATAGCGATTGTGGGTTCTGTCCCATGTGGCTCTCCCCAATATGAGGAGGAAAATATAGAAGAATATATTTCACTTCCGACAGCTATTTTCGGCAAGGGTGATTTCTATATTCTCCATGCAAGCGGGGATTCGATGGTTGATGCGGGGATAGACGACGGCGACCTCGTAGTAATCAGGAAACAAAACTATGCGGACGACGGCGACATTGTTGTAGCTCTGGTTGATAATCAGAACACATTAAAAACATTCTATCGTGACGAGCAGGGCAGGAAGATTATCCTGCATCCTGAGAATGAAAGTATGGATGATATTGTCGTTGATAACTGCTATATACAAGGGATTGCCTGCCATGTGATTAAAGCGTTATAGACAGGCGGCGGGGCTAAATATAAAGGAATTCGCTATCCAATTATAGATAGTGCGGAAATAAATTATTACCAAATCGGCTACACATAAATAGAAAGTTATTGTTATCCAGAATGGAAGCGGAAGATTTACAGGAAAGAGATTTGCTCTGCCCTGTGTGCGGATTCAGGATACAGACGTTGTACTCTGATGCTTCGGGACATTTACGTGTGAAGTGTCCGAAATGCAAAGTTACTATTTTTTCGCCTCCCTCCCGGCTATCCACGCAAAAAAGCCGCCCGTTTTTTCTTGCCGGACGGCTTTTTGCGTAATGTGATAGCTCTGATTATATTTTTTTGTGGTTGCAGGCTCCGAAAAGCCTTGATATTACAGTGTTCCTATTAAAACTCATTCATATTAAATCTTTTCTATACAGTATAAAATATGAGGAGGTTCAATTAGTAATTTAGCGCTCCCCCCGAAGCCAGAACTTGTGCTAAATATATTTATAAAAAAGTTTTATGATTCTTCTTCAGTTACCTTTGTGATAAGACCATCTGAATCAAAAGCGAAAACATAAGATACGTCAAATTCTTTTCCATCTTTTTCTGCTGTGACTTTTACGGTTTCCGTCGTCTCTGTTTTTTCTACAAGCTGTTTTTTATTACTTTAATTTCGATATTTTCTTTTTGGGCTTCTGTGAGGTAAGTTAAGCCAGGGACATTGTTCAGAAAAGCCTCAAGTTTACCCTTAGCAAAATAATTTCCTACTATTTCTTCCCAGTTTGGAAGGATATCTTCCATTAAAATGATTTCATCTTGATTTTCCGTGTAATATTCTTCGGTTCCCATGCCAATCACAGAAATGCTTGGACATAACTCATCATTTGGACATGTAAGCATGGTATCAATAACAGCTTCTACACCATTACAGACAGCATCTTCACTTTTAGAAACACATCCGCCCAATATACATGCCATTAACAGAGAAAAAACATATATTAATATATTTCTTCATCGAAATCCCCGCCTTTCTTCATTTATGAGTTACTTATGTTTATTATACTTTTAGACTGTTGATTTGTAAATGAATTATTTGATTTTTGTGTTATTTGTTTTAAATTTTTGGAATTGTCTTGATATTTGAGTGAATGTGTGTTAATAATGCATAAGAAGAAAGAAGGGCGTTGCTAATGATGATTATATATTCTGAGTTAGTTCAGACGGAAATATTCATTGTTGTCTTATTGGATTGTGTTGCACAATTTTTAGGAGAAAACGGAAATAGTCGCTACTACTGCAATGGTGACGGCTGATGCTGAAAAGCATTAAGTTGATTTGCTATCTGGGGTAGCCGCTTCTATGACTTCCCTTTTCTATTTACAATATAACATATAATACAATAATATTCAAAAATGAAAAATATTGGTAAAAAATATTTGCTATAGTATAAAAATGAGCGGATGGAGTGTGTGCATAATTTTATTGACGATGCAGGGATAACATGATTTTGCGGAAAGGAGCTATTTCCCCAAGGGAGAAGGAGTCTGTGATATGCACCAGAGGACAGATATGGAAAAGAATAACGGAAAGATTCAGACTGCTGTTGAAGGCGTAATTGTAACAGAAATGGAAATATGGTAGTATAAAAAGAAAGGCAGGTGTATGGTCATAGAGACAAAGGACCGGGAGCATAAGAACATTGTTTTTGTTGACTTTCGCCAGAACTTTATAATTTTTATAGCAGTGAGGCGACAATATGTTGATGGTAGAGTAATTCTTGAGGAAAATATGTAGGTGAAACAGCAGCAGGCATTACAACAGGGAATGATTTTGCCAGGAAAGATTTTCAAACGGTGAAACGGCAGACTAATATGAGAGATGAGCAGATAGTACAGGAGGTTGGCAGCTATGGCAAAACTGACTATGACAATAATTGAAGAACTGTATTCTTATGGGAAAGCGGTCTATAACAGGGAAATTGGCTTGAATGAAGCGACTGACAAGGTTGTGAAAACTTATTCCGGCCAGATCGCAGATTCTTCTGCCAGCTTCTACATTGGCCTCTATTCTGATTACATGAACGGTAAGGGCTCGACATGGAATCAGAACAGTTCTCTGGTGCTTTATTACGTGGAACATATTGCGGAAGAATATGGATTGGATTCTGCGAAAAAGGCTTATCTGTCGGCCATGAAGTTTGCAAAGGCCAAGAGCAAGAAAACGCTGATTTCCGATTTGGATGCGCTGTGGAATAGGCTTTTTGCTGATGAACCGCCATCTTTTCTGGATCTCTATGAGGCTGATTTTGAAAAATGGCTGCAAACCGGAAGTGAGAAGCGGTACACAGAAAACACACTGCGACGATATATCAAAGCATTGAAAAAGGCCGGAGAATGGCTCGGAATTACTTTGGAAGAACCATTGATGAATATCGCCGTAGAGGATGGATTCGCAAAGACAGAAGAATGGCTGAAGTCATTACCTGATTTCGATAAAGTCAATCAAGATCATGGACAGGGAGATCTGTCTGCGGCAATGGGGATGTATAAGAAATTTTTGATGATTTTGAATGAATCAGCAGACCAGGAAGGTGGTGAGGAAGAATTGCAGGATTCGATAAAGGAAATACTTGAGAAGATAAAGGATTATATTGTTTCCAAAGGCTTCAGTTATCCGGAGGGACTGATAGAGAACTTCTTCCTCAGTCTGAAAAGCAAACCTTTCGTAATTCTCGCCGGTACTTCCGGAACCGGCAAGACCCGGCTTGTAAAATTGTTTGCTGAGGCAATCGGAGCTGAGTATAAACTGGTGTCTGTTCGCCCTGACTGGAGTGACGGAAGTGACTTGTTTGGACATTATGATTTGAATGGTAATTTTATTGAGGGCCCGGTAAGCAACGTATTTGATGCAGCGGTTGCCAATCCTTCAAAACCGATACTGCTCTGTCTGGACGAGATGAACCTGGCCAGAGTTGAGTATTACCTGAGCGATTTCCTGTCTGTAATTGAGTCTAGGGAAAAGAAAGAAGACGGAAGTATTGAGACGGCTGAAATTGCTCAGTATAAAAACGGCATTCCAGATAATCTGTATATTGTCGGAACTGTTAACATGGATGAAACCACGTTTCCATTCAGCAAAAAGGTTTTGGATCGTGCGAATACAATTGAATTCAGTTATGTTGATCTGATGCCAGTTTTTGATATGGCAGAGGCCAAAACGGAGGCATTATCTTTGCCGAACAGTCTTCTGCGAACAGAATATCTGGTGTTAGCCAAGGATTGTATTTCGGATGCAGAATATGTTGGTGAAATCTGTGCTGAGCTGCAGCACATCAACGAGATTCTTTTGAAGGCGAACGCTCATGTGGGATATCGTGTCAGGGATGAGATCGTATTCTATTTGTTGAATAACAAAAAGGCAGAATATCTGATTACGCATGAGAGCGCACTGGATAATGAAATCATGCAGAAGATATTGCCGCGTATTCAGGGCAGTTCAGCTTCTATACGGGATATGCTCTGTGAGCTTTTTAAGATTTGTGCTGCAGATTATACGCAGAAATCAGGCGACAGTGATTCGGAAAGAATGCGTAAGATATTAAATGATGCATCTATTGTATGTATGTACAGAAAAAGTGCGGAAAAACTGGAACTGATGGTTCGCAGGTTTGAAGACGATGGATTTACATCATATTGGTTGTAATCAGAAGCGTACAGTTATATAACTGAGAAAAATTGGGAACGGAGGAGATCATATGGAAGAAGCAAATAATTCAGTAGAGTTGCTGTATCTGCAAACGGAATTGCTGGCTGTTACTATAAAAGGTGCTCCTTCCCATCCGGTTTTCTCCGGAGCGGAGTTTATCGAGAAGGAAGCTTCTTTTTCAGTAGTCTGTGATGATTCGTATGAAATCCATATGAGTGGAGAACTTGAACAGCTGGCAAAGCAGGAGCTTGGATATGCAAGCATTGGTCAGTACAGACTGCGGCCGATTTTCTTTGAACAGCAGCGGTATGAAATTGTTATAGAACCTGCAGAAGGTCATCATGTGGATTTCTGGCATGAAAACTACAATATACGCAGGAATGTTACACCTGTAGGAAGGAAATCTGCAATACTATCCGGCATTATTAATTTCGGAAATGAAATCGGTATGTCTGACCTTATCATCCGCGTTGACGGAAGGAATTACCTGAAGCTGACGATTGAAGTATATCCGTCAAAAATCGGATATAAGGATGATTACAAGGCAATCGTGGCTGATGTGACCGCTGAGGTGTATAATCTTGTCTTTGATTTTTTGAAGAAGACATATGATTCGTTTGATATTTCCACGAAGAAACAATCATCGCCCGTAGAGTTTTTCGCAATTATCCGAAAGATTTACCAGAGGTTCCTGACAGCGGCGGATATGGTGATTGCAAAGCCTCATCATGTGCTTGAAACAGAGCATATGGTCCTTCCCGGACATAAAATCAAACGTACAGATAATTGTACGATACGCTGGATTGAGAAACATCCGGAGCAGATCATGAGGTCTGATAATAGCATTTTGGTTTCGCGCGCATTGGCGGTAAAGAAGTATGTGACTTATGATACCAAGGAAAATCGTTTGACAAAATATATGCTTCAAAACACAGCAAAACGTTTGGAGCAATTTAAAAAGCAATACATAAAATTAATGTGTGATACGGATCTGGCGATTGTGGATCAGATTGATGTTATGATCAAAGGAATTCGGCGAAGATATAATACTGGTTTTTTGAACGAAGTTAAGGCGGCTCCGTCAAATTCGGGAATGTCACTTGTGTTTGGCATGGCACCCGGATACCGGGATTTGTACAGATGCTATCTCCTTCTGCAGCATGGTTTGTCTGTAACGGGCAGCGTGTTTAATATTTCCATAAAGGACTTGGCAGTTCTTTATGAGTACTGGTGTTTTATTAAACTGAACAGTCTGATGAAAGAACGGTACGAGTTGATTTCTCAGGATATTATCAAAGTTTCAGGAAACGGATTATATGTATCCTTGATCAAGGGACAGCGCAGTCGTGTACGTTACAGAAATCCGGAAAATGGTGAGATTATAACGCTTTCCTATAATCCGAAGGAGATTTCCAGAGCAACTGTTCCGCAGAAACCGGATAATGTTCTAAATCTGCAAAAAAATGGGTCAAAGGTCAACTACGAATATGTTTTTGATGCGAAATATAAGATCAATCCGGCGCTGGAAGGGAGCTTGTATCAGCTGATGTACAAGACCCCAGGACCACAGGAGGAAGATATCAATACTATGCATCGGTACAGAGATGCAATTGTGTATCAAAACGATGCTGCTCCGTATGAGCGGACAATGTTTGGAACGTACGTTTTGTTTCCGTATAAGAATCAGGAGGAATATAAAAAGCATCGTTTTTACAAGAGTATTGAGCAGGTAAATGTTGGTGGTCTTCCGTTCCTTCCTTCCGCAACTGATCTGGTGGCACAAATGCTTGATGAATTAATCTCTGATTCCCCTGAATCAGCTTTTGAAAGGGCTACGCTGCCTGCCGGCACAGAGGCAAAACTCAAAAAAGTTGATTGGAACAGAAGAGATGTTCTTATTGGTTTTGTGCAAGATGAGAACCAGATGCAACGATGCATTCAGGATAAATACTATTATACATATAAGCAGAATGTATCCGCAGAAAATCTGCCGATCTATTTTGTGGCTTTGTATCAGCGCAACACTGGCATTGAATACTATGGAAGGGTTGTAACAACTCAGGAAGTGAAGCGCAGGGAACTTCCGGGAAAGGCCAGGTGGCAGGATAAATCTTGCTATAAATTTACTGTAAAAGAATGGATTAAGTTGTCTGATCCCATCCGCCCGGAAATGTATGGACCCAATCCAATTGCCTATACGAATTATTTTTTACTGACGCACAGCGAAACCTATCCAGAACTGCATCTTCACAGTTCAGCAGAATATCGTTTCTTCACTGAACTTAAACGGCGGGTAAAAGAGATGGTGATCCAGGATGTTGGCAGAAGTTCCGGATTCGAATTCGATGACACGAAGGTGCTATTTGGCGATGACAGGATTCAGGTTATTCGGGATAAACAGCGAGTTGCAGAATGCACAGTGGCTGAGTTTTCAAATCATCCGAATGCTGTATTCAGAAGAATTCAGCGCTATGTGGAATTGATGAAAAAGTAGTAAGAATGTCTGGGTAAGGCACAACGAATAGTCCCGTAAGATTTCAGATCCGGTGCAGGCGGCAGTTGTGTCGGATGAGGATGCCTTTTTCTTGATAATGACCTCTGAACAATAATTTTCACGAAAAGGAAATATATGAAAGTATTGATTTGAGTTGATTTTTCGCTGAAAGGGTTGAGGATTCGTCTGTTGAGAAAAGCAATGATATGGATACAATAGAGCATCGGGAAACCGGTGTTTTTGTGTGCCCACAATATGATGGTAAGGGAGTATAACCATGGCTGGAAGAAAAATTTAGACTGTTAAAAATTCTCCATATCAGTTATAATAAGAAAGCGCACGACTGCGTACAATGTTATCAGCCCTATATTTGACGGCATAATATTGTAAGGCGTAATATGTAACTGGTATGAAACAAATAACAAAATAAACGGGGAATAATATGGGACGAAGCATATATAATGAATTATCAGGGATCATTACAGACGAGCAGATCAAGTTGGAAGAACCTATGAAGAACCACACGACATTCCGGATCGGCGGTCCGGCGAAGGTATTCGTAACGCCGCGAACGTCTGAGGAGGTGCGGGCGATTGTCACTGTGTGCCGGGAAGGGAAGATTCCCTATTACATTGTAGGGAATGGGAGCAATCTTCTGGTATCGGATCAGGGGTATGAAGGAGTGATCATACAGATTTACCGGGAGATGAATGAGATTCGGATTGAGGGAGATACGGTTACGGCTCAGGCGGGAGCGCTGTTGTCAGCCATTGCAAACCGTGCATTGGAAGAAGGACTTGCAGGGTTCGAATTTGCTTCCGGTATTCCGGGGACGCTGGGCGGCGCATGTATTATGAATGCGGGCGCATACGGCGGTGAGATGAAGGATGTAGTCAGAGAGGTTACATTGCTGACGCCGGAAGGAGAGGTGCGCTCGGTTCCTGCGAGGCAGATGGAATTCGGTTACCGAACCAGCATGGCGGCCAGAACAGGAGCCATTGTGCTGGGAGCCGGGATACAGCTGCAGAGAGGCGATAAGGATGAGATCAGGGCGCGGATGGAGGAACTGAGAGAGAAGAGGGTCAGTAAACAGCCTTTGGAGTACCCTAGCGCCGGAAGTACGTTTAAGAGGCCGGAGGGGTATTTTGCGGGCAAGCTGATCCAGGATGCCGGACTTAGAGGATTCGCGGTCGGCGGGGCGCAGGTGTCCGAGAAGCACTGCGGTTTTGTGGTCAATAAGGGCAAAGCGACAGGGGCCGATGTGGCGGAGCTGATTCGCCGGGTATCAGATAAGGTGGAGGAACAGTTTGGAGTAAGGCTGGAACCTGAAGTGAAGAGACTGGGAGAATTCTGAGATAAAACGAGTAATTGAGAGACAGGGAGAATTCTGAGATGAGATGTGTGATTGTAACCGGAATGTCGGGTGCGGGAAAGAGTACGGCGCTTAAGATGCTGGAGGATGTGGGGTATTTTTGTGTGGACAATCTGCCGGTTCAGCTGATCCCCAAGATGGCGGATCTGCTGCGTGTGCCGGGAAGTGAGCTGAATAAGGCGGCCCTTGGAGTGGATATCCGAAGCGGCCAGAGCTTGGAGGAGCTGGCGGAGGTGTTAAATGAGCTGGACACCGCCGGGATGAAGTATGAGATCCTGTTTCTGGAATCATCAGATCATGTGCTGATCAAGCGGTATAAGGAGACGAGGCGTTTTCATCCGCTGGCGGGCAATGACGGCCGTGTGGACGAGGGGATCAGAGAAGAGCGGGAAAGGATTTTGTTTCTTAAGAAAAAGGCGGATTACCTGATCGACACGAGCCACATGCTTACCAGGGAATTGAAGAGGGAATTGAACAAGATATTTGTACGGAACAAGGAGTATAAGAATCTGTACATATCTGTGCTTTCTTTTGGTTTCAAATACGGAATCCCGCCGGATGCCGATCTGGTGTTCGACGTAAGATTTCTTCCGAACCCGTATTATATAGAAGAACTGCGGCCGCACAGCGGCAATGACAAGCAGGTCAGGGATTTCGTCATGGACAATGAGAAAGCGGAGATATTCTTAGAGAAGATGACGGACCTGGTTGAGTTCTTGATCCCTAATTACGTTCAGGAGGGGAAGACTCAGCTTGTGATCGGGATCGGGTGTACCGGCGGGAAGCACCGCTCCGTCACATTGGCCAATGAATTATTTGAAGCCCTGAGTAAGAATGAGAATTACGGAATCCGCATTGAGCACAGAGATATCGGAAAAGATACGATCACAAAAGCGAGATAGGAGTATAAGATGTCATTTTCGGGCATGATAAAGGAAGAACTGACAGAGCATTTTGCGAAGGCAAGGCATTGTAATCTGGCGGAATTATCAGCAATAATCCATATGTCTGGAGAGTTTGCCGAGGATAAAAAGGGTGTGTGTCTGGTTCGTTTTCATACGGAAAATTTTGCAGTTGCAAGAAAATGCTTTACATTATTGCAAAAAACATTTAATATAGGAACAGGTATCGCAATTCGTAGGAACATGGCAAAAGGCAGCGCAAGCTATGATATTTACGCCAAAGGGGAAGAACTGCTGGCAGTCAGAAACGCAATGGTGCAGGCAGTCTGCTGTAAGCGGGCATATATCCGGGGCGCATTTATCACGGCCGGTTCCATGAGTGATCCAAGCAAATCTTATCATTTTGAGATCGTCTGTAATACATGGGAAGAGGCAGATCATCTTAAGGCTATGATCAATAGTTTTGATATGGAAGCGAAGATCGTGGGGAGAAAAAAGACCTACGTTGTATATCTGAAAGAAGGCTCGCAGATCGTTGACATTCTGAATGTGATGGAAGCACATGTTGCTCTGCTGGAGCTTGAGAATGTCCGCATTATGAAGGAGATGCGCAATTCTGTGAACCGTAAGGTGAACTGTGAGACGGCGAATATTAACAAGACGGTATCTGCTGCTGTCAGACAGATGGAAGACATCAAGTATATACGCGATACTATTGGTTTTGACAAGTTGCCGGAAGGACTGAAGGACGTCGCCCTTACACGTCTTGCATATCCGGAAGCAACTTTGAAGGAACTGGGGGGTCTCCTGGAGAACCCGGTCGGAAAATCCGGAGTGAACCACCGGCTCAGGAAGTTAAGTGATATAGCGTTAAAGTTAAGGGAATAGCAAGGAGGAGCAATTTTTTATGACTAAGAAACCTGTTACGATTCAAAACAATATGGACATGGAAGCACGTCCGATTGCGCACCTGGTTCAGGAAGCTAGCCAGTATGCAAGCCAGGTGTTTATTGAGATTGATAACAAAAAGATCAATGCGAAGAGTATCATGGGGATGATGAGTCTGAAGTTACAGAAGGGTGAGCGTATCACAGTAGTAGCGGAAGGACAAGATGAGAGTGAGGCAGTGGCAGGGATAGAGGATTTCCTTGTTGCAAGTAACTAGTTGTATATGACCGGAATTGCCTGTTTGCTTAATAGGTATCATTGGGAGGTATCCGGATAAGTAATACATATTAAGGTATGAAGAGGGCATGTAATATGTCCTCTTTCGCATTGCCGGTACATTCTGCCGGCTGATATCCGGCAGAATTTGACTATAGAAGGAGATGATCATATGAAGAGAATGTTGTTTATCTATAATCCGCGTGCGGGAAAGGAGCTCTTGAAGCCGAAGCTGTCGGACATTATCGACATTTTCGTGAAGGCAGGGTATGAGGTGGTGGCATATCCGACCCAGGCGTACAGAGATGCGTATAAGAAGATCATGGAATACGATGCCAGTGAGTTTGATCTGATCGTCTGCAGCGGAGGAGACGGGACCATAGATGAGGTGGTGACCGGAATGATGCACCGGGAGACGAGGACCCCGGTAGGATATATCCCGACGGGTACGACCAATGATTTTGCCAACAGCCTGCATATTCCCAAGGGGCTTCTGAAGGCAGCGGATAACGCGGTGAACGGGGATGTTTTCCCCTGCGATGTGGGGAAATTCAATGACGATATCTTCGTATATGTGGCGGCATTCGGCATATTCACGGATGTATCTTACGAGACGAAGCAGGAAGTGAAGAATATACTCGGGCATCTGGCATATGTGCTTGAGGGCACGAAGCGGCTGTTCAATGTGCCTTCTTACCGGATCCGGGTGTGCCATGACGGGGAGGAGATCGAGGACGAATTTATCTTCGGGATGGTGACGAATTCACGTTCGGTAGGGGGATTCAGAAGCATGATCGGGAAACAGGTGATATTTGATGACGGATTATTTGAAGTGACGCTGATCCGGAAGCCTGCCAATCCGATCGCGCTGCAGGAGATTATCGCGGCGCTTCTGATCGAACAGATAGATACGAAGCATATGTATACATTTAAAACAGGACACATTACATTCGAATCGCTGGAAGAGATTCCGTGGACGCTGGACGGAGAATTCGGCGGGGAGCATGATGAGGTGGTCATTGACAATCTGAATAAGCAGTTGGAGATCATGGTGCCGGGAGAGCATGTGGATAAACTTCGCTAAAAAACTGTTGACAGAACCCATCATAAGTGCTATCATACCATATGACTGCCGAAGACAGCAGGTGCAAGGAGAGCCGCAAGGTACTCCGAGCGTAAGCAGATCAACGCCTGCCGAGGAAAGTTAGATTCAATGTATATGAATTTACAACACCTCTATGTCTTTATGTAGGGGTGTTTTTTATAGCACTTTTCTTTGAACGCAGTCAACGTATTCAATAACAGAAGGAGGTGCACCATTCGTGGCAAAAGTTGAATTAAAGCAACCGATCGTACAGGCGATTGCAGATGACGTCAAGGATGCGGCAAGTGTTGTATTGGTTGACTACCGCGGACTTACTGTTGCGCAGGATACAGAACTCCGTAAGCAGTTAAGAGAAGCAGGGATCATCTACAAGGTTTGTAAGAACACAATGATGAAGAGAGCTTTTGAAGGGACTGAGCTTGCAGCTTTGGACGAGCATCTGGAAGGTCCGAGCGCGATCGCGATCTCTAAGGATGACGCAACGGCTCCGGCAAGGATCCTGTGCAAGTTCGCTAAGGATGCGAAGGCTCTTGAACTGAAGGCAGGAGTGGTTGAGGGAACTCTGTATGATAACACTGCATTGTCAGAGTTAGCTAAGATCCCGTCAAGAGAAGAGTTACTGTCCAAGCTGCTTGGAAGCTTGCAGTCACCGATCACCAATCTTGCACGTGTTCTCAATCAGATCGCAGAGCAGGGCGGGGCAGAAGCCTGTGCAGCAGCGGCTCCGGCCGAAGAAGCAGCAGAAGCTCCGGCGGAAGCAGCAGAGACCCCGGCAGAATAGGGAAAAGCTATACCGTAAGGTATGTGCGGAACGATACCCATCCGGGCATACATTTCAGATGCCGCATAGATGGGCGGACAGATTAGCTGTCACATAATATTAAATATGGAGGATAATACAATGGCAAAGTTGACAACAGCTGAATTTATTGATGCAATCAAAGAATTATCAGTATTAGAGTTGAACGAATTAGTAAAAGCATGTGAGGAAGAATTTGGCGTATCTGCAGCAGCAGGCGTTGTAGTTGCAGCAGCAGGCGGAGAGGCAGCTGCAGTGGAAGAGAAGGATGAATTCGACGTAGAGTTAGTATCTGCAGGAGCTTCTAAGGTTAAGGTTATCAAGGTCGTTCGTGAGATCACAGGACTTGGCCTGAAGGAAGCTAAGGCAGTAGTTGACGAAGCTCCGAAGGTAGTGAAGGAAGCAGTTTCCAAGGCGGAGGCTGAGGAGATCAAGGCTAAACTTGAGGCAGAGGGTGCAGAAGTTAACCTCAAATAATCCGGGATAGGCCGACTGACAGATGAACCGCTCCATAAGGGGCGGTTTTTTGCAGTAAAACTTTTAAGTTCACACGAATGACGGCCGGAATGCGGTCTGTATGGAGGATAGGTGTATGAATAATTCAAGGGAGTTTTTTGAACGGGGCGGCGGGAGTGCGCCGGCCGCTGAAGGCTGTGAACGGCACAGTGATATGCAAAGCGTTCAGAATTTGGAGACCGTCATCAATGAGGGTCTGCGTGTAGCCCTGTTGGAGGAAACCCCGGATCAATCATTAGAGGTACTGCTGGGGTGTCTGGGAAAAGCGCTGAACGGAGAACGTACCTATATATTTGAACAGAACGACCGCGGCGGTGATGACAATACCTATGAATGGGTGGCCGAAGGGGTAAAACCGGAGAAGGAGAATCTCCAGAATGTTCCTTCGGAGGTGTGCGCCGGTTGGTATCGGAACTTTGATATCGGCAGGCATATCGTCATTGAAGATCTGGAAGAGATCAGGGAGAGCGCCCCTCTTCAGTATGAGATCTTAAAGGAGCAGAATATCCGATCTCTTGTGGTGGTGCCTCTCTATGACAGGGAGAAGCTTATCGGCTTTTACGGCGTAGACAATCCGCCGGCAAAGCTTTTGGAATATGCATCAAACATGCTGCAGACCGCGGCATATTTTATCGTATCCTCTTTAAAAAGGCGCAATCTGGTCCGTGAACTTCAAAAGCGCAGCTATAACGTTCTCCATGCCCTCAGCGTGGATTATCTGGGGATATATCAGGTGAATTTCGACACCGGTGAATGTGAGATATACCGGAACAGCGAACAGATGAGTATGGATTGGGCCGTCAGTTTTGAAGACGGTTATCAATCGGCTATGGAGCGCTATATTTCCCGGTACGTGGTTCCCCGCGACCAGAAGCGGCTCCGTGCTGTAACGAAAAGAGACTATGTGCTGGCTCAGCTTCAGAAAAAGAAGAAGTTCTATGTACGCTATGAGGTGCAGGACAATGCATATGGGCTGAGACACATGGAGATCCATTATTCCGTCACAGAGAAATCGGCGGAGGAGAATTGTGCCATATTTGCCCAGCGGGATGTCAATGCCGTAGTGGAACAGGAAGAGAAGAATAAGCATGAAGCAAGGAAAAGCATGGAGGATATTCTGGAGGGAGCCAGAACCGGTATCTGGACCATTGAACTGGAGGAAGGGTGCGAGCCCAGGATGTATGCGGACCGGACCATGAGGATTCTTCTGGGAGTATCGGATGAGACCGGGCCGGAAGATTGCTATCGGCACTGGTTTGATAATATTGAGCCGGACTATGTGGAGATGGTGCAGGAATCGGTCCGGGAGATATTGGAAACCGGGCGTTCCGAGGTGAACTACCCATGGAATCACCCGAAACTAGGGAAAATCTATGTCCGCTGCGGCGGCGTACAGGACAAAACCTTCAAAAAACCGGGAGCCTGCCTGAACGGATATCATCAGGATATCACGGAAACCATGATGACCAGAAAGAAGCAGGAGCAGGCCATCATGGAGCTTTTGGAGAAGGTAAGGCGGGCAAACTCGGCAAAAAGCGAATTCCTCTCGCGTATGTCCCACGATCTTCGCACGCCGATCAACGGGATACTGGGAATGCTGGCAATTATGGAGGAAAGACAGGATGAACCGGAGCGGCAGAGCGATTGCCGGAAGAAGATCCGTATATCCACAGAGCATCTGCTGTCTCTGGTAAATGACGTTCTTCAGGTAAGCAAGCTGGAGAGCGGAAGACCGTCGGTGGAAGAGCCCTTTGATATCTATGACTCGTTGGAAAGCTGTACCGCGATCTTGGCCGCGCAGGCAGAAGAGAGAGGAATCCGTCTTGCGGTGGAAGAAGTCGATGTGAAGCATAGCAGGCTGATCGGCAATCCAATGTACCTGAAACAAATTCTGGTGAATATCATTGACAATGCTCTCAAATACAACCGTCCTCATGGGGCTGTATCTGTCCGGGTGAAGGAAAATGGCTGTCAGAACGGGACCGCAGGCTACAGATTTGAGATCGAAGATACCGGAATCGGTATGGGGGAAGACTTCAAAAAGCATATTTTTGAACCGTTTACCCAGGAAAATCAGGGCGCAAGGACTCACTATAACGGCGTTGGCCTGGGTATGTCTATCGTGAAGAAGCTGGTAGACCAGATGAAAGGGACGATCAAGGTAGACAGTCAGGTCGGCAGAGGAAGCGTATTCCAGATCATCCTGCCGATACAGATCGAAGAGGTGCAGAATACCCAGCCCGCTGAAGAGGAGAGGAGCGCAAGGAGCAATATTGCCGGAATGCGCGTTCTGTTAGTGGAGGATAATGAGATCAACTGCGAGATCGTAGAGTTCATGCTTGAAGAGGCGGGCGCGTCGGTCGTGACTGCAAATGACGGAAAGAAAGCCGTAGATGTATTCTCTGCAAGCAGACCGGGAACCTTTGATTGTGTTCTCATGGATCTGATGATGCCGGTTATGAGCGGATATGAGGCGGCCCGGGTGATCCGAAGCCTTCCCAGGCCGGACGCGGGATCCGTACCCATCATAGCTCTGTCGGCGAATGCGTTTGACGAAGATATAGCGATGGCAAAAGACGCCGGAATGGATGAACATCTGGCGAAGCCTGTGGATATCAGGAAGATGTTCAGGGTCATGAACCGGCTGAGACGGCGATAGCCTTATCCTTTTGTTTTGCACGATAACTAAGATCAAAGAATGGAGATGTTAAAAATATGAAAAAGATGGTTGTGCCGCGTTCTCTTAAAATCAGCACAGCAGTAATCATTTGCCTGAATATTTTCGTATTTTCATTCTTAGGAATGTCCATCAATAAGATGAGCGAAAACACGATTAAGAATATAGGCACGGCCTATATGGGCGGAATGAATGATCAGGTATCTTTACATTTTGAGACGATTATTGATCTTCGGCTGACCATGGCGGAATCCATAGCGCATATCGCTGCAGATGAAGAGAATTCCAGCTACGGATCAAAAGAAGAGATAGAATACGGCGCAAAGGCAAGGCATTTTATGTGCGCCGCCTTATATTCGCCGGATGGTAATATGGAGATGATCTACGGCGATACTGTGAAATTAAATCACCCGGAACATTTTTTGGACAGCTTGAAAAACGGGGAACGTGTAGCGGCATCCGCTGTTGACAGCGATGGGAACGGTGTGATCTTATTCGGCGTTCCCTGCGAATATCCTATGTCTGACGGAAGCGGCAGCCTTGCTATGATCGTAGGTCTTTCAACTAAGTATATGGGCGAGGTTCTCTTCCTTGATTCGGACAGTTCACTGAGTTATTCGTTTGTAATACGCGAGGACGGCAGTTACGTTGTCGGAGATGAGGGCGATGCTGATGAGAACTATTTTGACAGGCTGCAGAGTATCATAAGCGGCCGGAATGGGGAAGCGGATTACTATATCAGGCAGATGACGGAGGCGATGAATAAGGGGGAAGATTATTCTGTTATTCTGAAAATCGGCAAATCGCGCCGGCATCTGTATTGTACCAGCCTGCCCTATTGCGACTGGTATCTGGTGACCATTCTTCCTTTTGACGGGCTGGACCATGTGATTTCTGATATGGGCAGCCATTGGCTCATTATCGTCTACGCTGCTTCATTTGCTGTAATTGCCATGCTGCTGTATATATTCTTCCAGTATTTGGGGATATTCAGGAAACAGGTATCCGAATTAGAACGCATGAATACGGAGATGGACGCGGCGCGCAAAATTGCTGAAAGGGCGCAGCAAGAGGCCGAACATGCCAATTCGGCAAAACAGGATTTCCTGTCCAGCATGAGCCACGATATCCGTACGCCTATGAATGCCATAATCGGTATGACGTCCATTGCTATGGCCAATACGCATAATCAGGAGCAGGTTCAGGAATGCCTGCGCAAAATTGAATTATCCAGTAATCACCTTCTGGGCCTTATCAATGATGTGCTTGATATGTCGAAGATCGAAAGCGGCAAGATGACGCTGAACATCGCGCCGATATCCTTAAGGGAGGTTATGGACAGTATCGTAAATATCGTACAGCCTCAGGTCAGGGCGAAAAACCTGCAGTTTGACACGGATATACACGATATTCTTGCGGAAAACGTGCGCTGTGACAGCGTGAGGCTGAATCAGGTATTGATCAATCTGTTGGGAAATTCGGTCAAATTTACACAGGATAACGGTTCTGTCCGGGTATCTCTGTATCAGGAGGCGTTACCGGAAGATACGTCCCGCGTCCGAACGCATTTCCTGGTGTCGGATACGGGGATTGGCATGTCCAGGGAATATCAGGAGAAATTATTCGATTCCTTCAGCAGGGAAGACAATGCGCAGGTGCAGAAAACAGAAGGCTCCGGGCTTGGAATGGCGATCACCAAGTATATCGTAGATGCAATGGACGGTACGATCGCTGTCCGCAGCGAACTGGACAAAGGTACTGAATTCCACGTTACATTTGATCTTGAGAAGGCGAAAGAGCAGGAGCTCGATGCGGCTGAAAAAACCGAAGAAGCTGTCGATCTGGAGCTTAAGGGGAAACATATCTTGCTGGCTGAAGACAACGAGCTTAACTGGGAGGTTGCGAAAGAGCTGCTCTCCGATCTCGAAATAGAATTGGATTGGGCGGAAAACGGAGAGATCTGTGTCGCGCAATTTAAGAGAGCTCCGGTCGGATATTATGACGCGGTCATTATGGATGTGAGGATGCCCGTGATGAACGGCTACGAAGCAACCAGAGCTATCAGGGAACTGGAGCGGGAGGATTCGGATATTCCGGTTATTGCGATGACTGCAGACGCCTTCTCGGAAGATATCCAGAAGTGTTTAGAGTGCGGCATGAACGACCATTTGGCCAAGCCCATTGACATTCAGGAGGTTGCCCGCAAGTTAAAAAAATATTTGAAATAAATTCATTGACAAGCCCCAGGCCTCTGTGGTATAGTAAAAAATGCACTATTGTGGAAAGTTCTGCCATAATATCGCATGGGAACGGTGGGGAATGCGCTGTTTCCAATGGTTTTCAATATTGTTTGTTTTTCAAAAAATATGCGAGGAGAGTGAAACGTCAATATGGAGAAAAACAGAATTCGTCCCATTAAAAGCGGAAAAAGTTCACGCATGAGTTATTCCAGACAAAAAGAAGTTCTTCAGATGCCGAACTTGATCGAAGTCCAGAAGGATTCTTACCAGTGGTTTCTGGATGAAGGACTGAACGAAGTATTTGATGACATTTCCCCGATCACGGACTATAGTGGTCATCTGAGTCTGGAATTTGTTGATTTTACTTTGTGCGAGAAAGACGTGAAGTACACGATCGAAGAGTGTAAAGAACGCGATGCAACCTACGCGGCGCCACTTAAGGTACGGGTAAGGCTTCATAACAAAGAGACAGATGAAATCAACGAGCACGAAATATTTATGGGTGATCTGCCGTTGATGACCAGTACGGGTACATTTGTGATTAATGGCGCAGAACGTGTTATAGTAAGCCAGTTAGTACGTTCACCCGGCATCTATTATGCAATCGCGCATGATAAACTGGGCAAGAAGCTGTATTCCTCCACCGTGATTCCTAACCGCGGCGCGTGGCTGGAATACGAGACGGACTCCAATGACGTTTTTTATGTACGTGTAGATAGAACAAGGAAGGTGCCGATCACGGTATTGATCCGTGCATTGGGAATCGGTACGAATCCTGAGATCGTAGAATTATTCGGCGAGGAGCCGAAGATCGTTGCAAGCTTTGAGAAGGACGCTGCCACGAATTACCAGGAAGGTCTTCTGGAATTATATAAGAAGATCCGTCCGGGCGAGCCGCTTGCGGTGGACAGTGCGGAGAGTCTGATCACGAGCATGTTCTTTGACCCGAGACGCTATGACCTGGCGAAGGTCGGAAGGTATAAGTTCAATAAGAAGCTTTCCTTCAGAAACCGTCTTACCGGTCATATTCTTGCCGAGACTGTTGCAAGCCCGATTACAGGGGAAGTGATCGCGGAAGGCGGCACGAAGATCACGCGCGATCTGGCGGATCAGCTGCAGAATGCGGCGGTTCCGTATGTGTGGATCGAGAGGCCGGATGAAGAGCGCAATATCAAGGTTCTGTCGAATATGATGGTGGACCTTGCTGCGGTCGTTGATATCGATCCCAGGGAAGTTGGGGTTACAGAGCAGGTATACTATCCTGTTCTTGAAGGAATCTTAGAGGAGACAGGCGGAGACATCGACGAACTTAAGGATGCGGTCCGCAGGGATATCCATGATCTGATTCCGAAGCATATTACGAAGGAAGATATCATAGCTTCCATTAATTATAATATTCACTTAGAGTATGGCCTGGGTAATGATGATGATATCGATCACCTGGGCAATCGGCGCATCCGTTCTGTTGGAGAGCTTCTGCAGAACCAGTACAGGATCGGTCTGTCCAGGTTGGAGAGAGTTGTGCGTGAGAGAATGACTACCCAGGACCTTGAAGGGATCTCTCCGCAGTCGCTTATCAATATCAAGCCTGTTACAGCGGCGGTGAAGGAATTCTTCGGTTCCTCCCAGCTGTCACAGTTCATGGATCAGAATAACCCGTTGGGCGAGCTGACCCATAAGAGACGTCTGTCCGCGCTGGGACCGGGCGGTCTGTCCAGAGACCGTGCAGGTTTCGAGGTGCGTGACGTGCATTATTCCCACTATGGAAGGATGTGTCCGATCGAGACGCCTGAAGGTCCGAATATCGGTCTGATCAACTCCCTTGCAACCTATGCAAGGATTAATCAGTATGGATTCATCGAAGCGCCGTACCGCAGGATCAATCATGACGATCCGGCGAATCCGGTGGTTACCGAGGAAGTTGTCTATATGACGGCCGACGAGGAAGACAACTACCATGTTGCGCAGGCGAATGAGCCGCTGGATAAGGAAGGGCATTTTAAGCGCAGGAATGTATCCGGCCGTTACCGTGAGGAGACGCAGGAGTACGAGAGACGTATGTTCGATTACATGGACGTGTCTCCGAAGATGGTGTTCTCTGTTGCGACGGCGCTGATCCCGTTCCTTGAGAATGACGATGCGAACCGTGCGCTTATGGGTTCTAATATGCAGCGTCAGGCAGTGCCGCTTCTGATGACAGAGGCTCCGGTCGTAGGTACAGGTATGGAGGAGAAGTCTGCGGTCGATTCCGGCGTATGTGTGATCGCGGAGAAGGGCGGCGTAGTAGAGCGCGCTACTTCCACGGAGATCACGATCCGTCAGGAGGACGGCAGTCTTAGAAGATATAAGCTGACGAAGTTCTTAAGAAGTAACCAGAGCAACTGTTATAATCAGAGGCCGATCGTGTTCAAGGGCGACAAGGTGGAGGCCGGAGATGTGATAGCAGACGGTCCGTCTACGTCAAACGGCGAGATGGCTCTGGGGAAGAATCCGCTGATCGGATTCATGACCTGGGAAGGTTACAACTACGAGGATGCCGTATTGCTAAGCGAGCGGCTTGTTCAGGAGGATGTGTACACATCCGTCCATATAGAAGAGTATGAGGCAGAAGCGCGCGACACCAAGCTTGGACCGGAAGAGGTTACCCGCGATATTCCGGGTGTCGGCGATGACGCGCTTAAGAATCTGGATGAGAGAGGAATCATCCGTATCGGTGCGGAGGTGCGCGCAGGAGACATCCTGGTAGGCAAGGTGACTCCTAAGGGAGAGACAGAGCTTACGGCAGAGGAGCGGCTTCTTCGTGCGATCTTCGGCGAGAAGGCCCGCGAGGTCAGAGATACATCCCTTAAGGTTCCGCACGGTGAGTACGGTATCGTTGTGGATGCGAAGGTATTTACCCGTGATAACGGGGATGAACTGTCACCGGGTGTGAATCAGGCGGTCCGTATCTATATTGCCCAGAAGAGGAAGATCTCCGTAGGTGACAAGATGGCCGGACGTCACGGTAACAAGGGTGTTGTATCCCGTGTACTGCCGGTGGAGGATATGCCGTTCCTGCCTAACGGACGTCCGCTGGATATCGTATTGAATCCGCTGGGCGTGCCGTCGCGTATGAATATCGGGCAGGTATTGGAGATCCATCTGTCTCTGGCGGCCAAGGCATTGGGATTCAACATTGCCACACCTGTATTCGACGGTGCGGATGAGAATGATATTATGGATACGCTTGACCTGGCTAATGATTATGTCAATTTAAGCTGGGAAGAGTTTGAAGCTAAGTATAGAGAAGAATTGCTGCCGGAGGTTATGGAGTATCTGTCCGATAACCGGGAGCACAGGAATCTATGGAAGGGCGTACCGATCTCCAGAGACGGTAAAGTGCGCTTAAGAGACGGACGTACCGGAGAGTATTTCGACAGTCCGGTTACGATCGGGCACATGCATTATCTGAAGCTGCATCATCTGGTTGACGACAAGATCCATGCCCGTTCCACCGGTCCTTACTCATTGGTTACACAACAGCCTTTGGGCGGTAAAGCGCAGTTCGGCGGACAGCGTTTCGGTGAGATGGAAGTATGGGCGCTGGAGGCATACGGCGCATCCTATACATTGCAGGAGATCCTGACCGTGAAGTCGGATGACGTAGTCGGACGTGTGAAGACCTATGAAGCGATCATTAAGGGCGAGAATATACCAGAGCCAGGTATACCGGAGTCCTTCAAGGTATTGCTTAAGGAGCTGCAGTCTCTTGGCCTGGATGTGCGCGTGCTGCGCGACGACAATACTGAGGTTGAGATCATAGAGACCGCGGATATGGGAGAGACAGATTTCCGCTCATTAATCGAAGGAGACAGAAAGTACCGTCAGGACGATGATCTTGGGGCGCATGGATACACCGAGCAGGAGTTCCAGGGGGATGAACTGATCGATGTAGAAGAGGAAGAGCCCGAAGAGGAAGAGTTTGATATGGATTATGAACCTGAAGATGATGATTATGGATATGATGATTTATCGGATGATGAATAGGAAGGGGTGCCAGTATGCCAGAAAACAACAAGGAACAAACGTATCAGCCAATGACTTTTGATGCAATCAAAATCGGGTTGGCATCGCCTGAGAAGATTCTGGAATGGTCCAGGGGAGAAGTTACGAAGCCGGAGACCATCAACTACCGGACGCTTAAGCCGGAGAAGGATGGGCTGTTCTGCGAGAGAATATTCGGACCAAGCAAAGACTGGGAATGTCACTGCGGCAAGTATAAGAAGATCCGTTACAAAGGCGTGGTCTGCGACCGCTGCGGTGTAGAAGTTACGAAATCAAGTGTTCGCCGTGAGCGTATGGGGCATATTGCCCTGGCCGCTCCGGTGTCGCATATCTGGTATTTCAAGGGTATCCCAAGCCGTATGGGCTTGATACTGGATCTGTCTCCAAGGACATTGGAGAAGGTACTGTATTTTGCGTCCTATATTGTGCTGGATAAGGGAGATTCCGACCTGCAGTACAAGCAGGTGCTGTCAGAGCAGGAATACCAGGAAGCCAGAGAGAAGTGGGGAAGTGCATTCCGTGTAGGAATGGGCGCGGAGTCCATTCAGGAACTGCTGCAGTCTATTGATCTGGATAAGGACTATCATGAGCTGCAGGAAGGGTTAAAGGGAGCGACCGGACAGAAGCGCGCGAGGATCGTGAAGCGTCTGGAGGTTGTCGAGGCCTTCCGTGAGTCCGGAAATAAGCCGGAGTGGATGATCATGACGGCGATCCCGGTCATTCCGCCGGATCTTCGTCCTATGGTACAGTTGGACGGCGGACGTTTCGCTACGTCTGACCTTAATGATCTGTACCGGAGGATCATTAACAGGAATAACCGTCTGAAGCGTCTGTTAGAGCTTGGCGCGCCGGACATTATCGTTAGAAATGAGAAGAGAATGCTGCAGGAGGCAGTGGACGCGCTGATCGACAACGGACGCCGCGGCCGTCCGGTCACAGGGCCGGGTAACCGTGCGCTTAAGTCTCTGTCAGATATGCTGAAGGGTAAGTCGGGGCGTTTCCGTCAGAACCTTCTGGGCAAGCGTGTGGACTATTCCGGACGTTCCGTTATCGTGGTCGGGCCGGAGCTTAAGA
>CANDQP010000007.1 GCA_947388185.1 uncultured Dorea sp.
CGGATTGGGGACTTTCACCCGTTAGAACGTGTGCCCACCGGGCACACCAAAAAATGTGGGAAGTTATACAACTTCCCACTCGTTAATGTTCATCTCTTTACGGATTGATTACCGAAGGTTAATGGAGACCTTCTTTAATGTTCATCTCTTTATGGATTGACTACCAAAGGTTAATGGAGACCTTCACTTTAAATTCAACTGAACTTCTTACTTATATTATATTCATTTTCTGCTAAATATCTACTGGCATTTTCTACAAAAATCAGATAAAATCCCCAAAACGCATAAGTTCTGGGGATTGAAATACATATTTGATATTCCGTTTGCCTATCTCTTACATAGTTTCAAACCCTTATTTTCCGGCATTTTCAAGGCATTTGTTTATTACCTGTTTATTACCGGAAAAGTCTCATATGCTCCGCTATTGTTTTATTATACATCGGAATCATGATTTTTGTAATACTTTTTCCGGAAACTGAACGTGTTCAGACAGTCCGGAGAGATAGAGATCGTCAATCGTCCTCACCATCTTCATTATCAGTCAAGCCACCGACGACCACTCCGTTTTCATCCCATACGGTGAGAACCTCGTCTTTTGCTGCTGCCAGTACATTTTTTAATGTCTTGTATTCTTTGCACTCCTCTTTCTTGAACTCCGTTCCCTTGCCTAAATAGTATAACATGATTTCGTCCTCCTTACTTTTTCAGATATTTACATCCTCATGTTGATATATTCCGGATGCCGTATCTCGGAACTGCTCGACCTAAAGAAAGAACATGTCAACCTTGAGGAACGCTATTTCAATATCGTCTAGGCAAAAACCGCAGCCGGAATCCGTGTTGTTCCGATTGCTGACAAGGTTCTCCTATTTTTTGAATACTGATATGAACATAGCAAATGTGAATATCTCCTCTGCACCCCGGACGGCGGACATTTCATATACCGTAATTATTATGATTCGTACTGGTCTTCTTTGGTTGAGGTTCTAAACATCGACCACACGCCACACTTCACCCGGCACACCTGCATTTCAATGCTGACCGTCGCAGGTGTCGATGATAAGATAAGGTCATCAAAAAAATTGTCGGTCATAAAGGACAGAGTGCGACGGAGGTTGTATATACCCACTTTGAAATTGAGGAACTAATCGACGCAATCAACAAGATATGACAACAGGCAGGTTCAAGCCTGCCTGTTGTATGTTCTCACATTATCTCATATCGCCTCACACTATCCCACAAACGATTTTACCCTTGAACTCTCTGCCCTCTTATGGTATATTATAAATACAAAAAGACAACCGCCCACAAGGTGGGTTGACCAAATGAATAAAGATAGAAAAATCCACCCTTGCACTCGATCAAAGTTTTGGGGTGGTTTTTCTATGTAGACCTACTTACAAAACGTAAAAACGAATGTAAGCAATGCCAAAAGGAACAGACCAAAGGTCATAATGTCCTTAAAATCAAAATGATTTTTCATAGGCATCACCCCCATTCTATAAAAATGAGAGGTCAGCCCACCCTGCAACACGGTTGTCATGTCGTATTTTATCATATTTTCTTATGTTCTACAATCTTTTATTTTTTATGTGTCTTTCCAATTACCCGCCGAACCTCGGAAGTCTTTTCACAATGGATGCTCCTGCTGCCAGTCACATCATTTATGAATCCATCCTTGAGATATATGAAATATCCCTCCTCCTTTGAATAGGACATATCCTCAATCATATCATAATATTTTTTCGGAACTTGCCACTTTTCCAACATGCGACGCTGCTCCTTATTGAATCCCTGCTTTTTCTTCCCGAACTTACTTTCCCCGGATGCAAGGTCATCACATATCAGTGCATAGAGATATTCGTTGACCGACATCCCGATTGCGGATGCTGCTGCCCGTATTCTTTCTTTTTCCCCTATTGGTATTTTGAAATTTATCCGGTCGTAATGCTCTTTTGCGTGTCGGTTTTTATACTCCGTCCGGTTCACTGATACCACCTCTTTTCCTGTTTTTTGCATCATAACATTGTCGTGCGCACGACACAAGGAAAAGATTTTCTTATTTGTCAGTTACGTGTTAGTTACGTGTTAGTTACCGTGAAAATTTTGTGTGATTTTGTACTGTTTCATAGGAAATTCAGAGTATAAGAAAACCCCGGAAACACGCTGTTTCCGGGGAATGTCTCTCTTTTGCAATATTCGATTGAATTATCTCTTACTGAACTGCGGAGCGCGACGAGCCGCCTTGAGGCCGTACTTCTTACGCTCTTTCATACGTGGATCACGTGTCAGGAAACCTGCTTTCTTAAGTACAGGCCTATACTCCTCGTCTGCCTGAAGAAGCGCTCTTGCGATACCATGACGAATCGCTCCTGCCTGTCCTGTGTATCCGCCGCCTTTTACATTGACGATCACATCGAACTTGCCTTCTGTCTCAGTCGCCACCAACGGCTGACGAACAACAACCTTCAATGTCTCCAGAACGAGATACTCATCGATATCTCTTTTATTTATAGTAACTTTACCTGTTCCTGGTACTAAATATACTCTGGCGATTGATTTTTTTCTTCTTCCTGTTCCGTAGAATCTTGCATTAGCCATCTTAATATCCTCCTTTCAGACTTTCCTAAAACTTCAGTTCAACTGGCTTCTGAGCCTGCTGCTGATGCTCTGGTCCAGCATATACGTGCAATTTCTTGATCATGGATCTTCCCAAAGGTCCCTTCGGAAGCATACCCTTGACAGCAAGTTCAATTACCTTCTCAGACTTCTTGTCCATCATCTCTGCCAGTGTGGTCTCTTTCATACCGCCTACATAGTCTGAATGATGATAATAAATCTTCTGCTCCATCTTCTTGCCTGTGACTTTCACCTTCTCGGCATTCACAATAATCACATAATCACCGGTATCAACATGCGGTGTGAATTCCGGCTTATTCTTACCTCTTAAGATCTTAGCTACTTCTGATGTCAAACGGCCTAATGTACATCCCGCAGCATCAACTACATACCACTTTCTCTCAATCTTATCTGGATTCGCCATATAAGTTTTCATCGGTTTACCTCCTGCAATGAGTCATTAACATATTCATGATAATTATATACGGAACTCCTGATACTTACAGGCCCTCCGTATAGGGTTGTATTGAAAACAACAAGGCTCCGGGGCTTTGGTTCCTTATTGTTTCTCTTTTTGTCATACTGTTAAATTATATTATACGCATCCGTGTGTGTCAACCATTTTCTTCTACTTTTTGTTACTATTCACAGCCACTTCACACACATGCGCAAAAACAGCCGGCAAAGCCGTCTGCCGATGCTGCGCATCTTGATTTTTTGCTTATGCGGGTGAAGTGACTGATTCCAGTCATATAAAAATCATCAAACAGCTTCTTACAAGCTGTGCTTGACGAATCTGTCTGATGATTTTTATATGACTGTGAATAGTAACTACTTTTTCACCACATTTTTCAGAAATAATATACCATGACCTCCGACTCGCATCCATTGTGATATTGCGGACATTCTCCGCATTTGCTCACAAACGGGGCTTCCTCCCTTGGCACCACCTGAAACCGGAACTTCTTATAGAATTCCGGCACCTTCGCCGTAAGCCAGATCCGTTCCGCTCCAAGCCGTCCGGCTTCCGCCGTCACCGCTTCCACAAGCTTCCGGCCATATCCCATTCCCCGGAACTCCTCCTCCACGGCAACACAGCGAAGGATATATTCATTCGCATCACAACATAAGCCGGATGCCCCGATCCTCTTATTCTCCTGTACATCTACCAGTTCAAAACAAGTGATCAATCCTTCCGGCCTTGGATCTTCCGGGCTGATCTCAAGCCCGGACCGAACGAACAGATCTACCATTGACTCATAATCCATCGTTTTTCTCAGCAAATATCTTTCCATAAATCCTATACCTCATTCACAATATGTCTCATTGACTATAGCATATTATCGCTGTTTTTGCTATAATAATTCCAAAGTGCACTCACTGCACAACTTCAATCAAGTTCGCCGCACTGTTCCAGAGCCGCTCTGGGGACGGCCCGGCGTGGAAAGAGAGGTATTATCATGTGGGCTTACAATGGAGTATTTTACCAAATATATCCGATCGGATTCTGCGGGGCGCCCGTACACAACGACGGTGAATGCGTCCCAAGAATCCGCAAATTATTAGACTGGTCAGAATATCTGGGGAATCTTGGTATCGATTCCATCCTGCTCAATCCGATCTTCGAATCGGACAACCACGGCTATGACACGCGGGATTTCAAGCAGATCGACTGCCGTCTCGGCACCAACGAAGACTTTGCCGACGTCTGTAAGAGTCTCCACAAGCACGGTGTGAAGATCGTGCTGGACGGTGTATTCAACCATGTGGGACGCGGATTCTGGGCGTTTAAGGATGTACAGGAGAAAAAGTATGACTCCCCTTACAAAGACTGGTTCCATATCAACTTCGACGGCAACAACAGCTACAACGACGGCTTCTGGTACGAAGGCTGGGAGGGACATTTTGAACTGGTCAAGCTGAACCTTCATAATCCCGCTGTCACCGATTACCTTCTGGAATGTGTGAAATTCTGGGTAGATACATTTGACATTGACGGACTGCGTCTGGATGTCGCCTACAGTCTTGACCATCATTTCATGAAGAGACTGCGTTCCTATGTACAGGAGTTAAAGAGTGATTTCGTATTGATCGGCGAGGTCCTGTTCGGGGATTATAATCTGATCGTCAATGATGAGATGCTGCATAGCTGCACTAACTACGAATGCTACAAGGGCATCTATTCCAGCTTTAATTCTATGAATCTTTTTGAGATCGCCCACTCCCTGCATCGTCAGTTTGGCGCGGACCAGTGGTGCATTTACCGGGGCAAGCATCTGATGACCTTCGTCGATAACCATGACGTTACCAGGCTTGCAAGTATCCTGACCAATAAGAAGCACATCCCGCTGGCATATGGTCTCTTGCTTGGTATGCCCGGTATCCCGTGCTTGTATTATGGAAGCGAATGGGGTGAGACCGGTGAGAAGGCGCCGGACAACGACTACGCCTTAAGACCGTGCTTCGAGGAACCCAAGCCGAACGATCTGACCGACTATATCCGGCTTCTGATCACCGTCCGTCAGAAGAGCGACGCCATCTGCAACGGTTCATACAGGAATGTGGTGATCCAGAACCATCAGTTGGTATTTGAACGCCGCTCTAACGATGAATGCGTCATGATCGCGATCAACGCGTCAGATTCTCCTTACACGGCGCGCCATCAGGATCTTAACGGCAATGCGCTGGATCTGCTGACCGAAGAGAAAGTAACCATGAACGGAAGTCTGGAACTGCCTGCCTACAGCGTACAATACTTAAAAGTAATGTAACGGTTATCAATAGGGCCGCCGATTGAACGATGATATCGTCATTCGGCAGCCCCTTTTATTATTTCATGACTATTTTCTTAAAATTCTTCTTTCCCTTCTTCAGCACGATTCCTTCGCCAGACAGCTCTTCTCCCGTGAATGACGCATAGATATCCGCAACCTTCTCCCCGTCTGCCGATACGCCTCCCTGGGTAACCGCACGGCGCGCCTCGGATTTGCTTGGAACCAAACCTGCCTTCACCAGCATCGTCAGGATATCGATCTTACCGTCCGTAAGGTCCGCTGCCGTCAGTTCAACGCAAGGCATATCTGCCGCCGCCCCCTGACTGAACAGCGCCTTCGCTGCAGCGAGCGCTTTCTCCGCCTCTTCCTCGCCGTGAACCATCTTGGTCAGCTCGAATGCAAGGATCTCTTTGGCCGTGTTGAGCTGTGCCCCTTCCCAGGAATCCATCTTATCGATCTCCTCAAGCGGAAGGAATGTCAGCATACGGATACATTTCAGTACATCTGCATCTGCAACATTTCTCCAATACTGATAGAACTCGAACGGAGTCGTCTTCTCCGGATCAAGCCATACCGCGCCTTTCTGGGTCTTGCCCATCTTCTTTCCCTCAGAATTCAGAAGCAATGTGATCGTCATGGCGCTTGCATTCTTGCCAAGCTTACGGCGGATCAGCTCTGTTCCTCCTAACATGTTGCTCCACTGGTCGTCGCCGCCGAACTGTAGATTACATCCGTATTTCTGGAACAATGCGTAGAAATCATAGCTCTGCATGATCATATAGTTGAACTCCAGGAAGCTCAAGCCCTTCTCCATCCTCTGCTTGTAACATTCTGCCGTCAGCATCCGGTTCACGCTGAAATGTGAACCCACCTCGCGCAGGACTTCGATGTAATTCAGGTCCTTCAGCCAGTCCGCATTATTGACCATCAGCGCTTTCCCTTCTGAGAAATCAATAAAACGGCTCATCTGCTTCTTAAAGCAGTCACAGTTGTGCTGAATCGTCTCCTCCGTCATCATCTGACGCATGTCCGTCCTTCCTGACGGGTCGCCGATCATAGCCGTTCCGCCGCCGATCAGCGCGATCGGCTTATTCCCTGCCTCCTGGAGACGCTTCATCAGGCACAGCGCCATGAAATGCCCCACATGAAGGCTGTCCGCCGTCGGGTCGAACCCGATATAGAACGTGGCTTTTCCATTGTTGATCAGCTCCCTGATCTCCTCCTCATCCGTTACCTGCGCGATCAGGCCTCTTGCCTGCAGTTCTTCATAAATTCCCATAATCTGTATCTCTCCCTTCTTCAAAATATATTCTATCTGACAAACGCTACAAACCCGCAATCCGTAGGATGATCCAGGATATAGCAGTCTTGCCTGCCCAAATATTTCCGCAGCATACATGCAATCGTCGTATCCCCTCCTGCACAAAGGATATTGCACAAACTAAGCATCAATAGCAGGTTGCTCCCCATTATCACCGCCAGAATATAGATCCCGATTCCCAGGACCCCAAACGGCATAAGCACGCCGCACAGGTAATTCCGCGGACTAATAGGCTCTTTGCAATGGCAGTAAGGCGTCAGATATGCCCACATAACCCCCAGATAGATGCTCTTCCATTTCTGTCTCGTCCATATACTCCAGCCCACGCCATGAAGAAGCTCATGAATAAACACACTCAGCATAAACAGGACGAGAAACCAGACAATATCAACTCTCAGGAATGCCCTTGGCTCATACCTTCCGGCCAAGATCCACAGAATCATTCCCAATACTGCAAACGGGCCTGCTGTGACAAAGGTCATAACATTCGCCTTCGCAATCGATATCACCTCCCGGCGTTCCTCATATCCTTCTGCAAGATACTTCCCCTTCTGCCGTTCATAGTTCTCTGTGATCTGCTTTTTCCCGCGTTCTCTCTCTGCCATTCACAACCCCCTCACTTCCGTAAAGTCAAAAAAGCCCTTATCTATCACATAGATAAGGGCAGATCATTCCTGCGGTACCACCTTAATTCACTGGCCATTCACATCACCAGCCTTCGTAAGCCGCTCATACATCAGTAAAGTAACGGCTCCGGCATATTAACGCATGCCTTACGTCACAGCCTACTCATCCGCATCCTCATGCAGACCCATCGGTGTGCAGCTCCAAGATGTATTCATGATCCCTTCCTTCATGCGCCTCTCATCCGCCGGCAGCTCTCTGTATGGGTGTAAAAATCATTACTTCTTCTCTTCTAAGCCTTTCACATATATGCTTGATGTAAATCCTACCGTATTTGCCCGGCTTTGTCAAGATAGTTTTTGTAGAACCGTATCCGGAACTGTCCGCCTCCCTCCGGTGCGTTCTGTGCCCGGATCACGGCATTCTCCCGCGCAAGGATCATCTGCGCCAGGGCAAGCCCGATCCCAAAGCTGTCTTTCCCCGCATTCTCTCCCCTGTAAAACCGCTCGAACAGATGGGGAAGATCTTCCCCGGATATCCCGCTCCCCGAATCCGTGATCTGAAGTTCGGTGTAAAGCGGATTCTCATCACAGCAGATGGAGAGCTTCCCTCCATCCGGCGTATACTCAAGTCCGTTCTTGATCACATTCTGCACCGCCTCAAGCGTCCATGCATAATCTCCGGTGATTGCCTTCCCTTCTGCACCGCTGATGCTGCAGGTCTTACCGTGTACTTCCATAGCGATCTCAAAGGGCGCGACCGCTTCGGCAAGAAGCTGCTCCAGATAAAACGTTTCTTCCTGCAGCACGATGCTCCCCGCTTCCAGCTTGGACATCCGAAGAAGCGCCGTAACCAGCCACTCGATCTTGCCCAGCATCCTTTCACATTCCCGCAGCAGGCGCCTCCTTGTATCTTCGTCCAGCTCCGGGCTCCTCAGCCGCTCCAGCAGAATGTTCAGTGACGTAAGCGGCGTTCGTATCTGATGAGATATATCTGCAAGTGCATCCGCAAGCGAAGTCTTATCCTTCTTAAGAAGCTCCGCCTGCTCCTTTAACCGGATCGTCATCTTATTGATCTCGTCCCTGAGTATCTCCAGATCCCCCTCGCGGAAATGCTTGAACTCTGCGGTCTCACTGCCATGGAGGATCTCGTCTATCTGTTCCGCAAGCATCCGCATCCCCTGATAACGCCTGCCCTCCCTTATGAAATGTAAACCGCACCAGAATATGCTGCAAAGAACCACAGCACCCGCAGCGTCTCTTCCCCACACCAACCCTGCAGCCAGCCCGGCAAGAATCGTTCCAAGTACAGATATAAGAGTCTGTTCCCTAAACCCTCTGTTACGGAATATCCACATAATCTCTCTATGCCTCCATCCGGTATCCCAGGCCGCGCACAGTCTTGATGATCTGCGGATTCTGCGGATCACGCTCGATCTTATCGCGGAGCCGCTTGATATACACCGTCAGCGTATTGTCATTCACATATTCTCCCGCGACATCCCAGATCTCCTCCAATAGCCGCCCCCGGGACAGGACCTTCCCGCGGTGATTCAGGAATACAAGGAACAGACGGTACTCGAGCGCCGAGAGAAATAATTCCTCCCCTGCACGCATCACCGCACCCCTCTCGGTATCTATCTTCAGATCTCCCGCATACACCGCACCGCCGGATCTCCCTGCGCGCCTCAGAACAGACCGCATCCTTGAGACCAGCTCCCTGGGCCTGAACGGCTTGCTGATATAGTCGTCCGCCCCCATATCAAGCCCGGTGACTACAGAGAATTCGTCTCCCAGTGCAGTCAGAAATATTACCGGGATATCATACTTCATCTTGATCGCCGTACAGGCGCTGTATCCGTTCCCCTCCGCCAGTGTCACATCCAGAAGGATCAGATCCGGCCGTCCCGACTCCAGAATCTCCATTGCCTTTGTCTGTCCGTCCGCGGCCGAGACCTCGAATCCCTCTTCCTTTAAGAATGCCGACAGGTTCTCAACGATCGCCGGGTCATCCTCTATTAACAATATCTTAGATTCTACCATTGTTCTTCTCCATGCACATGATCCCTTGCCGTGTTTGTTCTATATACTTCTAACATTCATTATACGGACCGCCCATGAAGATATCAAGTCTTAACTGATCTCCGTCCTTCTTAACAGCCTGTAACAAATGAACAGGATAACCAGGATGATCACTGTCATCGTCAGAACTCCCAGGAATGGGTTATTGCTTCTGAATCCCATAATATTCATAAATCCATTTGCCAATTTGAATACTTCTCTATGGAAATACGCCCCGATCACAGGCAGCACGCCAAAAATGAAGAGCGGAAGCCCCACACAATAAAAAGTACGGAACTTCTTCGCCATCCGGCAGTATACTCCTGCGGTCACAAGCCCGGAAGCAAATAGCAGAAAATTAACGAACGCCGACAGCACAAAGCTTACGGCCGCACCTGACACACTTCCTGCCCTGTCATAAAACCCTGGGTAACACATTTTCCAGACATCGATAGCTCTAAAATTGCTGTTTCCTGAAAAGCCTGCTCCCAACCGGACACCAAGGAAGAGGGTAAGCAAATCGATCAATGCGCATACACAGCCTGCAATGACCAACACACACAGAACACTCTGAAAATAACACTTTCTTGATATACCGTTCTGAACCGCCATCAGTAAATGCTCTTTATATACAGCGATCCCAAATACAAGACAAAAAACAGCGCCCGGCAGGCCATTTCCATTAATATTAGTATCTATATCGCCGAATGTAATGCTGATCACAGCCGGAATGCAAGAGAGCAGCAGCATCACCAATGCGTAGACCAGACAAGAGTAAATCAAATCTTTTAACTGAAACCTTAATATCTTCTTCATATATATCACTCCTTTTCTATCTGCTGTGAAGATTGTCTGTCAGCTTAATAAACAACTTCTGCAGATCCATCTTAGATACCGAAAGCCCTGACGGAAGCGGATATTCCGGTTCTCCTATGACATAAGCGCTCTTCAGCCCTCCCAGTATATCCGTACCGATCACTTCCCTTGCCTTAACATAGGCATCCACCGCCCCGGCCGGTCCGCTGACGCAGTAACCGCTGTCAAGAAGGCTCTCCGTCGGTTCATTCCGAATAATCTGCCCCTTGTCGATCACGATAACCTGTTCTATAATGTTAGCCGCTTCTTCGATCAGATGGGTCGATACCACGGCTGTGAACGGATCTCTGGCATATTTCTCAATCAGAAGCTTATAAAACAATTCGCGGTGACAGGCGTCAAGCCCGAGAACCGGCTCGTCTAAGAATACAAACGGAACATTCACCGACAGAGCCGTAATATTCCTGAAAATGGATTGATACCCTGTCGACAAACTCTTGATCTTCTTCTTCACCGGAAGCTCAAAAAGCCTGCTAAGCTCCCCGGCATAATCCGCATCAAAATCCGGGTAGAATTCTCGGGTCCACCGGAACGCGTCCTTCACCTTCATACCTTCCGGGTACAGATTCGTCTCATTCGCAAGAAAGCACTTCGATAACAGCGCAGTATTCTCCGTCAAGGTCTCATCCCCCATCAGAACCGTACCGCTGCCCGGAAACAGACGGTTATTAATAATATTCAAAAGCGTGGACTTCCCCGCTCCGTTCCTTCCCAACAGCCCATAGATGGTATTCTCTTCTATCAGAAGATTCACATGGGACAAGGCCTTCGTATCCTTGAATTCCTTGGATACATCTCTTACTTCAATTCTGCTCATTGTACAAATCCCCTTTCTATCATAGCAATGATCTCATCGCTGGTAATTCCCAGTCTCTTCGCTTCCTCCACCAGCCTGCTCACATAATTGTCATAGAACTGGTTCTGTCTCTTCTTTTGAAGCTTGCTTACGGCTCCCTTCGCTACAAACATGCCGACCCCCCTCTTCTTAAATACGATCTCTTCATCCACCAGCAGATTAATGCCCTTAAGCGCCGTGGCAGGATTGATCTTATAATTAACAGAAAATTCTGTAATCGAAGGAATCTGGCTTTCTTCGGGAAAAGCGCCTGTTAATATCCCGTCCTCAATGCCCTCGGCGATCTGGATAAAAATAGGCTTTTCCTGATCAAGGCTAAGTTTCATATCGTTCCTCCCTTCTCCTTATCACAGTGTTGCACCTGTCTATTACTTACATGGTTAATTAGTTTAGTAATTAAACATATGTGTATATTATCACACATTCACCCAAACGTCAACAAGAAAAATGCTTGAATCTATACATCAGACAAGTTATACTTTAAAAAGGTTATGATATCAGAATATGATAGACAGAGAGGTACTTACTATGAGATTAATGATTGCATCCGATATACACGGCAGTTCCTATTATCTGAAGAAGCTTCTGGAACAATATAAAAATGAGCAGCCCGATAAGCTGCTCATTCTTGGAGATATTCTGTACCACGGTCCCAGGAACAACCTCCCCAAGGGTTATGATCCCCAAGAGGTCATCGACCTTCTCAACGGCATGAAGGAAGAGCTCCTGTGCGTCCGCGGCAACTGTGATACTGAGGTAGACCAGATGGTGCTTGAATTCCCGATTCTTGCCGATTACTGCATCCTATATGAACAAGGCCGCATGATCTTCGCTACACACGGGCATCACCATAACACTTCCACTCCCCCTATGCTGAAATCAGGCGATATCCTGCTCCACGGACATACCCACGTACCTGTGAAAGAAGAATTCTGCGGCAGATATTACCTGAATCCAGGCTCCGTCGCCATTCCGAAGGAAAACAGCGCGCATAGCTATATGATGTTGGAAGACGGTCTATTTACCTGGAAGGATCTGGACGGAAATGCCTATATGAATTTTCAGATGAATCCATCACACACGATAAAAACGGAGCTGCAACATGAATCGAAATAAGAATGCATTTACCAATGGGATCCGAGACGGGATCCCTATTGCCCTTGGCTACTTTGCCGTGGCATTTTCCTTAGGGATCGTTGCGAAAAAAGCCGGACTGAATCCATTCCAGGGATTCTTATCAAGCTTCCTCAATCACGCTTCTGCAGGCGAGTACGCCGAATTTACTGTTATCATGGCAAATGCACCTTATATCGAGATGGCATTTGTCATTCTGATCACCAATATCCGCTATATGCTAATGAGCTGTGCGCTGAGCCAGCGGTTTGACCCGGGCACCTCTAACGCGCATCGATTGCTGGTAGGCTTTGGAATCACAGACGAGATCTTCGGAATCAGCATCGGAAGGATCGGCGCACTGAACCCCTATTACAACTACGGCGCGATGGCGATCGCCCTCCCTGGCTGGTCGCTCGGCACCGCTTTGGGGATCGTCGCAGGCAACATCCTGCCCGCATCTATCGTCAGCGCCTTAAGCGTAGCGCTATACGGTATGTTTATCGCCATCATTATCCCTGCATCCAGAACGGATAAGATCGTAGGCGGCGTGGTGATCGCAAGCTTTCTTGCAAGCTTCGCCGTATCTAAGATCCCGCAGCTTGACCGGATGTCTGACAGTATGAAGATCAGCCTTCTCACCGTGATCATCGCAGGAGCTGCCGCCGCCTTATTCCCGTCAAAGGATGACGACGGCTTTGATATTGACAAGAAAGAGGAAGGAGGCAGCAGAATATGACGCACAATATCTACCTGTACATACTTGTGGCCGCGGCCGTATCCTTCCTGATCCGTGTCCTCCCGCTGACTCTCATACGAAGAAAGATCAAGAATCCTTTTATACGGTCATTCCTCTATTACGTTCCATATGTGACGCTGTCGGTAATGACATTTCCCGCGATCATCACTGCGCCTAAGCTTCCTCTCGCAGGCATTCTGGCCCTTACCGCAGGCGTTGCCGCCGCCTGGAAGGGAGTTAATATGATGGGGATCGCCGCGTTATGCTGCGCCGTCGTATTCATCTGTGAGATGGCCGCGCCTTATCTGATGTAAAAAGGGCTGTCGGAGTTTCCCGGCAACCCTAAATAGTTGTTCCATTTTATAATGTACGGATAAATCTCATAAAGGCTTCGCGTCCTTCTTCCGTACACTTATACACACCCGCATCCTCCAGCACATGCGTGAATGTGATGCCGATCTCTTCCTTCAGTACATCCATCACATTCTCCCTGGTAATGCTGTCATACTTCGGCAGGAATGCTTCCACCCACTGAGCGTGCTTCACAAGCTTCTCATTGCTTCGGATATCCTTGCCCTCAACCAGATAATCAGCCAGAAGTTCCATCTCTTCCTTCAGTCTGGACGGCAGCACAGCAAGTCCCATAACCTCGATCAGGCCGATATTCTCCTTCTTAATGTTATGATACTGCGCATGCGGATGATAAACCCCAAGCGGATGCTCCTCTGTAGTGATATTGTTCCTCAGAGTCAGATCCAGCTCGAAGACGTCTCCCACCTTCCTTGCGATCGGCGTGATCGTATTGTGCGGTTCTCCGTCTGTCTCTGCATAGATAAATGCAGCTTCATCCGTATATCCTCTCCACGCAGCCAGAACATGGTCTGCCAGTTCAATCAGGCGCTTCTCATCCTTATGCCTGATACGGAGAACAGACAGAGGCCATTTGACAATTCCTGCTTCCACGTCCTCATACCCCGGTATCGTCACGGACTTTTCAATCGGCGCTTTTGCCATGGCAAATGTATAGTTGCCTCCCTGGAAATGGTCATGGCTTAAGATAGAGCCGCCAACGATCGGAAGATCCGCGTTGGATCCCAGGAAATAGTGCGGGAACAGCTTGATAAAGTCGAATAACTTGATAAATGCAGCCTTCTCGATCTTCATCGGAACATGCTGTCCATTGAATACAATACAGTGCTCATTGTAATATACATACGGAGAATACTGGAATCCCCAATTGCTGTCATTAATAGTGATCGGGATGATCCTGTGGTTCTCCCTTGCCGGATGGTTCAGACGCCCCGCGTATCCCTCATTCTCCATACAGAGCAGGCACTTGGGATAACTGCTTGCCTTCGCATTCTTCGCCGCCGCGATCGCCTTAGGATCCTTCTCCGGCTTGGACAGATTGATCGTAATATCAATCTCACCGTAAGGAGAATCCACCTTCCACTTCATATCCTTCTTCACGCGGTAACGGCGGATATAGTCGCTGTCCTGACTGAGCTTGTAGTAATAATCGGTTGCTTCCTTCGGAGAATTCTCGTATTTCTTCGCAAATGTCTCCTGCACCTGGGCCGGTCTTGGAACCAGGCAGTTCATCAGCTTCGTGTCGAATAAGTCTCTGTAACCGATACTGTCCTCGATGATGCCGCGCTTCACCGCTTCGTCAAGCAGTTCTTTTAAAACGGATTCCAATTCAATGTCATCCGCATCGACCGGAACATCCTCATAATCATCTTCGCGGAACATATCTAACAGAAGGTTTGTCGTATAGACACGCTCCGTCTCAGGAAGCAAACCAGTCTGAATGCCGTATTCTACTAATTTCTTGATATTCTCATTTAACATCTTCTCATTCTCCTTCCCCATCCGAAAGACAGCCTCTCTGATTGCCCGGATAGATTTTTCTTATATAATACCGGCGCCGCTGCCGATATCTACTACATAGAATTCAGCCTCATGGCCGACCTTCTCCTGATAGGTCTTGCCGATCTCGCTGATGAATGTATCTACCGCGTCATTCTTCACGATGCTGACCGTGCACCCGCCGAACCCGCCGCCGGTAATACGGGAGCCTAACACACCCGGCATTGCCTGTGCAAGGTCAACCAGAATATCGATCTCTTCGCAGGAAACTTCATAGTCATACCTTAAGGATTCATGAGATGCGTTCATCAGCTTCCCGAACAGTTCAACATCCTGGTTCTTCAAAGCCTCTACTGCACGGATCGTTCTCTGGTTCTCGTACACGGCATGTTTCGCACGTTTTTGCCTTACGGCATCCTTAATGGCATCCTTATGCGCCTCGTATTCTTCCTCTGTCAATTCTCCCAGCGATTCGATCTTAACCGCCGCCTTAAGCTCCTTAAGCGCAGTCTCGCATTCATTTCTCCTGTCATTGTAAGCAGAATCTACAAGACTGTGTTTCACCTTACTGTTGGTGATTACGATCTTCGCATCCTCTAATACGACCGGAGCATACTCATAATGCAGCGTATTGGTATCAAGGAAGATCGCATGATCCTTCTTGCCCATCGCGCTTGCAAACTGATCCATGATTCCGCAGTTGCAGCCGTTGAAATTATTCTCCGAATCCTGCCCGATCAGCGCGATATCCACCATAGATACATCGAATCCATATGTATCCTTCAAGATCACTCCTGTAAGGACCTCCAGCGATGCGGAAGAAGAAAGCCCCGAGCCATTCGGAATATTGCCGTAGATCAGAATATCAAGACCGTGATTCAGCTTATACCCTCTCTTCTCAAACGCCCACATCACGCCCTTCGGGTAGTTCGTCCAGTTCGCCTTCGGGTCCGGAACCAGCTCATCCAGGCTTGTCTCGATCACTCCCAGCCTCTCAAAATTGGCTGAATAGAACCGAAGCTTCCTGTCTGATCTGCTTCTTACGATTCCATAGGTTCCGAGAGTCAATGCACACGGGAATACGTGGCCGCCATTATAATCCGTATGTTCCCCGATCAGATTCACACGGCCCGGCGCAAAATAAGAACGGATCTCCCCTTCGCCTTTGTACAGTTCTTGAAATTGCTGAATTAATTTCTCCTTCATACTTATGTCCTCCATTCTTTCTGCGGCAGTTCAGATAAGCTTCCCTGCAGCAGTTTTATTTTTCTTAATCTTCCTGGCGCTTCTCTTGCGCATTTACCTTATCTGATTTATAATTATAATGAGATTGAGCAGGGGATACAATAAGAATATTCGATAATATTATCAGTATATTGAGGAAATGGAGATCAGCTATGCAGCTTCACATAGAAAAAGACCAAAAAGAGATCAAGAAACACGGTAACTATGAATTCCCCGTCCATTTAAGCCTTGAGAAAATACAATCCTACGAACAGGATTCCTTTCCCTGGCACTGGCACCCGGAGATCGAACTGACCTGGATCATGTCTGGACAGATTGAATATCTGGTGAATGATAAGAAGTATCTGTTAAAAGAGGGCGAAGGATTGTTCTGCAACAGCAACTCTCTTCACTCTGGATATATGAAGGACGGACAGGATTGCAATTATCTGTCCCTCACCTTCCATCCCAGGTTCATATACGGATACGAGAACAGCCTCCTGCAGACGAAATATGTTGACTTTATCACTTCCAATGAAGCCTGGCATTCTCTCAGCCTTGAGCCTGAAACAGGCTGGCACAGGGATATCATTGGCCAGATCCAGAGGATCTATCATATGTCGCAGACACCTCCGCCGGATTATGAGCTTCAGGTTCATCTGATCCTTGCAGAGATCTGGCAGAAACTATACTCCTATTACAATTCCCTTCCTGCCAATGAGCATCACCCGCAGAAGCATCTGGCACGGCTCAAGGACATCCTGTCATTCATTCAGGAGCACTATACCCAGGAGCTTTCCCTGGACGAGATCGCGGAACATGTGAACATCTGCAAAAGCGAGTGCTGCAGGTTCTTCAAGAAATATATGAAGATGACCATCTTCGACTATATCCTCTTCCTGCGCGTCCAGAACAGTCTGCCGCTGCTTCGGGAAGGGGAGAGCATCACGAAGATCGCAAGCATGACCGGCTTCTCCACATCGGCTTACTATGGGCAGATCTTCAAGCGGTATATGGGATGCTCGCCCAGCAAGTATCGTAGGGAGCATATGGAAGAAATGTAAACTCTCTTAATCGCCGCCCTGCCTGATCAACATTTCCTGACCAGGCAATCCTTCTCAAAAAATGCCGCTCCATAACACAGGATCGTCCGATATCCCTTCAGATCTGTCCGCACATATCCCTTTCGGCTGATCTGTTCTATTGCTTCCTGGCAATCCCGCTCCATATCACTCTCTTTCTTAGAGTGCTTGGCTTCTATGATCAGCGCCCGGCGGTTACTCCTGTCTTTGACCACAATGTCCGCGCGTCCGGTTCCCTGTTCCTTATTAGACGACACGGCATATCCCGCCCCTACAAATAATCCTGCTGTAAACGCATGGTAATAATCTTCCTTATAATCATAATAACTGATCGTATCAAACAAGATATCCGTCACCAATTCTGTCAGCTTCCGATCGTCTCCGCTCCACCATGCTTCCAGCAATTCTCTTCTATCCATCCCGGTGACCGTATCCCGGAACCACTTCGCGATAGTATCCTCAAATATAGTCTTGATCTCCTCATTCGGGATGCGAAGAACAGTTGTTCCTTCCTCCCTTTGAAATCCTTCCGGGTACTTCCCCTCTCTTACCCGAGTCAAATATCCTGTCAGATACAGGATACTCCACAAATTCTCCTCAGAGGAATTCGCAAGGTCATAAGTCATATCTTCTACGATTCTCTCCTGAATCACGCCCCCTGCCAGAAGTGTCTCGAATTTACCTCTCACATCCATACCCGGCAGATCAATGAAGCTTCGGATAATCTCATTATGGCTGGTATCCTTCCAATAATTCGCCGGTTTCGACTGCGGATCAAGTTTCAGCATACTTACATGATTCACCACATCCCAGGGACAATAGACTTCAATTTCCCCAAACAGATACCCGTCATACCAGTGCTTCATCTTTGCAAGATGCTCTGTCAATCCTGTCGCTTCCAACAATCTCCTAACCTCTTCTTCTGTAAATCCAAAATAACGGTCGAACCGCCTGTTCGATACAGAGTTAGATACGAAGTTATTCGCACCGGTAAAGATACTCTCCTTCGCAATACGCAGACATCCCGTAACCACGGCAAATTCCATACAGGGATTACTCTTCCATGACATCCCCAGAAATACCCGGATCACATCCAACATCTCCCTGTAATATCCTCGGTCGCTGGCCTTGGCCAGAGGCACGTCATACTCGTCCACCAGAAGAATGACCGGTTTTCCAAAATGCGCCGCCATCATCCGCATCAGCGTAACCAGTGCACCTTGTATATCTCCTCTCGTTCCTTTTTGATAAGACAAACGTTCAAAAATCTCTTTATCTCCTCTTTGCACCTGCTCACTTTCCATTAAATAAGTATGATCTCTGCATAGCGAGGATATCACGAACTGCAGCATCTCATAAGCACTGGGAAAATCTCCCCCTGCGACATCCTTCAACGTCAGGAACAGAACCGGATATTGATTCATCCATTTATCACATAGCTCTTGATACTTCGAGATCTCCAATCCCTCGAACAGTTCCCTGCTGTCCCTCCGTATATCAAAAAATTCTCTCAGCGTGTCCATGAACAGCGTCTTTCCAAAACGGCGGGGACGGGTAATAAGGCTGATCTTAAAATCCTCATCAAAGAGTTCCTTGATCATTCCTGTTTTATCCACATAGTAACTTCCTTTTTCCCTGATCTCCCTGAACCACTCGATTCCAATCGGCAGCCTGACTGACATATGCTCGCACCTCCTTTGAACTTCTGCAGACATTCTTATATTTATACGATATCATAACCAGTTAAAAATAACAAGGCAGCAGAATCCGGCAAATTCTGCTGCCTCTATCTAATCTTATGAACCTGACGGCATATAAGGCCTCAATATTCCCGCCACATTACTGATCGGCATCGTCTGCAGCCACACCTTCCCCGGTCCGCTGATCACAGTGTTAAACAGCCCTTCTCCGCCAAACAGCATATTTTTCACTCCAGGCACACTCTTGATTTCCATCTGGCAGGTAGCTGTCATCGCCGCAAGATGTCCGGTATCCACTACGATCTGCTGTCCCGGCTGCAGCTCATACTCCACTACATGCCCGTCAAACTCCGCGAATACGATTCCATGCCCGCTGATCTTCTGCATGATAAAGCCCTCTCCGCCAAACAGGCCTGAACTGAACTTCTTATTGAAGAATACGGACAGCTCTACTCCTGCCTCTCCTGCCAGGAACGCACTCTTCTGGAATACCATCTCCTGGCCCGGACCGATCTCATACGCCTTGATCGACCCCGGAAAACTGGATGCAAATGCGATCATACCATTGCCGCCCTGCGCAGTATAGACGTTCTGGAACATCTTCTCTCCTGAGAACATCCTTCCGAATGCTTTCCCAATACCGCCGTTCGTCGTCGTCTCCATCAGCATATTCGGTGACATCCATGACATGCCGCCGCCCTCTGTGATCATCTTCTCTCCGCCTTCAAGCTGACAAACCACTACTGGAAGAGTCTCGCCTAGAATCTCATATCTCATAGTTATATACCTCCTGCCTGTCTTATTCTTTGATACCATTATATCAATATGAATTTAGGGTGTAAAGCTTTAATTCCATTCCATCCCGGCTCCGGCCGCCCTGTCATAGATCAATATTATCTAAGTATCTCCACTTTACAAGAATGCTTCTTTGTCTTCCTGTCATATCCAATTCCTACTGCAAGAATTTGCCCTGTATACCTGAGTTCTTCACCAAGCTTTCCCTGGAATCTTAATATATATTCTTTATCCTTAATTTGCCAAATCGCCTCTTCCGGCGTATGGTCCACCTTAAGCTCAAGAACCATCCCTTTTTCATTTTCCTTATACGGATAGAAGATAAAATCAACGAACCCTTTTCCTGCTCTATCTTCCCGCTCCACCCGATATCTGTCACGTGCCGCAAGATAAACCAGATTGACCACCGCTGACAACTCTGTTTCATTATTATACAGCAATATCGGGGTCTCGGTATTATGCACATATTGTAAAATCTCCGACATCGTCCCGGTATCACCTGCCAAGGTTGCCCTCAGCATTTTAGCGGACTCTTTCGCCAAGCGGTATACATAACCGAAGGACTCTTTGTTCAACAGCAATTCTTCATATTTCAGCATCAGTTCTTTATTAGGCACAAATACCTCCCCATCTTCATAGGTAAGCAATCCATATATTACCATCGCTGAATAAATCTGATCCTTCGTAACTAATTCCCTGGCGGTTGCCGCATATTCCTGCATCCTTGCTTCTACATGCTCTCCCGCCACCATCAATGCAATATCATCTCTGACCTCTTCTACATTATTTCTGACATAATAAAACACAGAATCATATGTCCCCGAACTGGTCCAGTAATTCCCCAATTGATTATTAGCCAGCGCACTGACCACTGAACGCGGATTATACAGATGTTCTCCCCCCGCCGTATGATAACCGTCATACCACTCGTCTAATTCCTCTCTGGTGATACGCCGGTCTATGGTCTCTGCTTTATACACCTCATAGAGATGATCAACCTCCGAATTCAAGAAACCAAAATACTCTCCAAATCGAATCTTTGTAGCCATATCATACTCCAAAAACATATTCAGCTCCGAACCTTCTGAGTACTTTGCAATCGGAAGAACGCCTGTCATATAGGCAAATTCAACATAGCTTTTCCCCTTAAGCAATGATTTTAAAAACAAAAGATATTCCCGTTTATTCTCTTCTGTTATAAATGTCATATGGAACAATGCATCCCACTCATCAATCACAAAGAGAAACTTCTGCTCCTTTTCTTCGAATATAAAGGACAGCAGATCCCATACCGCCTTGCTCTGATCTAATTTGAGATCTGGATAAGCCTGTACAAGATCCTGATAAATCCCATCCTCGATTCTTGAAATATAGCTCCTGTAATCACGGCATTCCTTCGGAATCTCACTGCAATCCAGATAGATTACTTCATGCCTGTTCAAATGCTCCAGACATTTCTTCGATTCGGCAATTGCCAGATGTTCAAACACATCCTTGCTGTCTCTCGCCTTTCCGAAAAAAGCGCCGATCATATTCGCCGCCACAGTCTTTCCAAAACGCCGCGGCCTGACAATACAGAAGAAACGCTGTTCTCGTCCAAGAGCTGGAATCAATTCCTCTATCATCGCTGACTTATCCACAAAATATGGATCCTGTGAAATCATCTTGTATTTATCATATGGAGCAATACTATTTAAAAATAATCCCATAATACCGATTCACCCCTAAGCATCTTTTCTCCATTATATAAGACCTCATACATTGTTACAAGCGAATTTATCATTCTGGCATGGTTTAGGATCATCAATTCTTGAAAAAGATATGAGGCATGGAATGAACCTGACGTCATCCCATGCCCCTATATTCTCTTAAGTATTCTGCTTATCCTTACTCTTTCCGGCTCCTGCCGCACAGAACAGCACGAATCCCATGAACAGCACCGCCGCTGCCATCCATCCAACAAGCACCGCCGTCCCGCGTCCCGCAAACATATCGTAATACCCTTTCAGATAGATAACGATAATGATCAGCGGAAGCACATACGATACATATCCCTTAAGTCCGCGCGGGAAATGAACGCCCTCCCCGGCATTAACTTCACTGAGGAAATTCTCCCATCCCCATCCGTTCTTCCTGGTACAGAACAGCACATACCCCAGACTTCCAAGGGGGAGCAGGTTATTAGACACAATGAAATCCTCCAGGTCCATGATATTCGTCCCCGCGCCCAGCGGTTCAAATCCAGCAAGAACATTAAACCCAAGTACGCAAGGCATACTTAAGACAGCAAGCATCACCACATTCACCAGCACGCTCTTACGTCTGGACCATCCAAGCAGATCGATCGCAAACGAGATAATATTCTCAAACACCGCCACGATGGTCGTAAACGCAGCAAAGGTCAGGAACAGGAAGAACAGCGCTCCCCAGATCCGGCCGCCCGGCATCTGGGCAAATATATTCGGTATCGTAATGAAGATCAGGCTCGGTCCCGCCCCCGGTTCAATGCCAAACGCGAAGCAGGATGGAATGATAATGAAGCCGGCCATCAGCGCAACAAAGGTATCCAGCAGCGTAATACTGGCCGCCTCGCCTGAGAGGCTTCTTTCCTGTCCGATATAGCTTCCGAAGATCAGCATCGCACCGATTCCGATGGACAAGGTAAAGAATGCCTGACTCATTGCCCCGAAGATCACGTTCCCGATACCAATCTCCTTCATCCTGGCAAAATCCGGCACCAAATAGAAGCGGATACCGTCTTCTGCTCCCTCCAGAAATATGGAATGAATTACCAACACCACCATGATCAGCAGAAGCGCAGACATCATGACCTTGGATACACGCTCGATTCCCTTCTGAATTCCAAAATAACAGACAGCAAAGCCAACAACACAGATCAGCACCGTCCAGAATGTCATAACCTGAGCATTGCCCAACATATCCGTGAATCCTTCCGCCACCGTATCCGACGATGCGCCGACGAATTCTCCCTTGATACTGCGGTAACAGTAGTACATCATCCAGCCGCCGACGGTTGTATAGAACATCATAAGCAGATAACATCCGATCACACCGATCCACTTCGTCACATGCCACCGGGTTCCCGCAGGCTCTAACTTCTCGAAACTTGCCGCGACGCTACGCCGGCTTCCTCTTCCCACCGCAAACTCACAGATCATGACCGGAATACCCAGGATCAGAAGAAATACCAGATAGATAAGGATAAACGCCGCTCCTCCAAACTCTCCGCACATATAAGGGAACTTCCATACATTCCCGATTCCTATCGCGCATCCGGCAGACACCAGGATGAATCCCAGACGCGAACCAAACTTTTCTCTCTTCACTCTACTCTATCCCCTGGAACATCTGAACTGCAGCTCTTCCCACCTTCGGTCTACTTCCTTCTGGAATTCTTCGATCAGATATTCGTTCCCTTTCTTGAATAAATGTTTGAATCTTCCCTGCGGCTTCAGGAAATCTTCGATCGGCAGTTTCTTCTTCGGCTCATAGTTCAGGATCCACTTGCCTTCTACTACTTCGAACAACGGCCAATAGCAGGTCTCCACGCCTAATTTACAGATCTCCATGATATCCGGCGTGTTGTATCTCCATCCTCTCGGGCACGGAGCCATAATATTCAAAAAAGCCGCCCCCGGCGTATAGATCGCCTTCTCAGACTTCACATGCAGGTCCTTGAAGTTGCCGATAAATGTGGTCTGTGCCACATAAGGCACGTCGTGCGCCGCTATGATCGCCGCCAGGTCCTTCCTGTTCTGTGGCTTCCCGTTGCTTGCACTCCCTACCGGAGTCGTCGTCGTGTCCGCATACATGGGAGTCGCGGAAGACCGCTGAATACCCGTGTTCATATATGCGCCGTTGTCATAGCAGACATACACCATATCCGCATTCCGCTCCATCGCGCCGGATAACGACTGGAAACCGATATCATAGGTTCCGCCGTCGCCGCCGAATGTGATGAACTTGTACGTCTCGTCTAATTTCCCTTTTCTTTTCAGTGCCTTATACGCACCTTCCACGCCGCTTAAGGTTGCCCCCGCATTCTCAAAGGCATTGTGGATGTAGCTGTCCTCCCATGCCGTATATGGATAAGTAAAGGTAGACACCTCCAGACATCCCGTGGCGTTGCCGATGACTGCCTTATCTCCTTCATGGAGTCCGCGCAGCACATTCCTTACCGCGATGGTTCCGCCGCAGCCTGCGCACATTCTGTGGCCCGGCGCCAGACGTTCCGGTTTGCTCATAGTCTCTTTGAAATTATAACTCATCTTTTGTCCCCCCTATTCTCTGATTCCCAGATAACGATACGTCTCGCCTGCATCGCCGTCGGCTGCTATCTGTTTCAGGGTTGCAAATATACCTTCCATGTCCTCTACACGCACATCACGCCCGCCGAGTCCATAGATATAATTAACTGCCAAAGCCTGCGATCTCGCCCGGTACAGCGCCGCCATCACATCTGCGCCCAAAGGTCCTCCGTGATTCGTATAGCCCTCTGCCCGGTCCATGACCGCAACTGCCTTGACTCCTTTCAAGGCCTGGGCGATCGTTTCGGCCGGGAACGGGCGGTAGAGGCGGATCTTAAGGAGACCGACTTTCTCTCCCTGCTCTCTTAACTTATCAATCGCATCCTTCGTCGTACCTGCTGCCGACCCGATCATCACTACCGCATACTCGGCATCCTCCAGGCGATATGCCTCGAACAGACCGTACTCTCTGCCGGAGAGCTTCGCGAATTCCTCCGCAACCTCTAACACGATCTTCTCCACATGCTTCATACCTTCCGCCTGATTCCGTTTTGCTTCCATATAGTAATCTGTGATAGAGTAGGGACCTACTGCCATCGGACATCCGGGATTCAGCAGATAGTTCTCCGGTTCATATTCTCCGACAAAGTTCTTAACCTCTTCATCTTCTAATAATTCCATATTCTCAACGGCATGGCTGGTGATGAATCCATCCTGGCAGATCATGATCGGAAGTCTCACATCCTTATGCTCTGCAATCCGATATGCCTGTACCATGTTATCATAGGCTTCCTGGTTATTCTCCGCATATACCTGGATCCATCCGGCATCCCTCGCACCCATACTGTCGGAGTGGTCGCAGTTGATGTTGATCGGCCCTGACAAGGCGCGGTTCACAAGCGCCAGCGCCAGCGGCAGACGATTGGACGCCGCTATGTATAATTCTTCCCACATATACGCAAGCCCGCAGGAGGACGTTGCAGTAAGGCTCCTCGCCCCTGCTGCAGACGCTCCGATCGCCGCGCTCATGGAGCTGTGCTCGCTCTCTACCGGGATAAATTCCGTATCTACCTGTCCATTTGCCACAAAGGACGCAAAATACTGCGGGATCTCTGTGGACGGGGTGATGGGGAACGCCGGAAATACATCCGGGTTGATCTGTCTTAACGCGATCGCAATCGCTTCATTTCCTGATAAACGGTCTCTTTTTGCCATCTTACTTACACCCCTTCCATCGTAATTGCACCGAACGGGCATGATTTCACACAGATACCGCACCCCTTGCAGTGATCATAATCGAATTCGCCTCTCTTGCCGTCCTTCACCGGAATACAGCTGTCCGGGCAGACCGGCGTACACAACAGGCACTGTTTACACTTTTCTTCTATAAATACCGGCTTATCCGTAGACCATTCACCCGTATTGAATTCCTTCGACGTACCTGCCCCGGCGATGATCATACCCTCCGTCAGGTCCTTCCACGTTGCTTTTACACCTAATTTCGTGATATCTGCTGCCATTACCGCACCTCCTCAAGCGCCATCTTAAGCGCTGCCATATTGCCTTCTATCACTTCCGGCTTGCTGGCAAACTTATGGGAAAACGACGCCTTCATCTCTCTTAAGAATGTCTCCTCATCCATGATCTCCGCTACCTTCACGATCGCGGCAAGAAGCGGAGTATTGGGGAAATACCTGCCCATGGTCGCCATGGATACCTTATGGGCGTCAATGGTATAGACCTTTCCTTCGTATCCTTTCAGATGAGGAATGATCTCTTCCTTCGCGCGCTGCGTATTCACGAGGATCGCCCCGTCCTTCTTAAGCCCGCTGGTCACATCGACCGCCTCTAATAAGGATTCATCTACAACTACCACATACTGCGGATCATAGATATTGGAGTGTACTCGGATCTGTGTATCGCTGATCCTGTTATAAGCCGTGATCGGCGCTCCCATACGCTCTGGACCGTACTCCGGGAAGCCCTGGACGTATTTGCCTGTCTGAAATGCCACGTCTGCAAGAAGCAGAGCGGCAGTCTTGGCACCCTGGCCGCCGCGGCCGTGCCATCTGATCTCTGTAAGGTTACTCATCTTCTTTTTTCCTTTCTTCGTATTCTGATATGTCTGCAGTCCATTTAAAGGACTGCAAACATGCCCTGTTTAATTTGTTTTCTTAATACCGAGTGAACTCTGTTTTTATTTGCACATTCACTATTGTACTTGAAGATCGGCTTTGTGTCCAGTATAACATTTTACTTTTTCCGCATTTTTCTGCGTCTCTTCCGGAATATTCTCTGTCTGCTCATGTGTATTGCGAAGCATCCGCTGAAAAGCAGCGCGGACAGATAGATCCCTGCCTGCCGCATAACGGAATCCCCGGTTTTTGGTGATGCCAAAGGAATCGGCTTCTTAGTCAGCTTCACTGTCTGGTCCTTATCTTCCAGGTCTTCGTGAACGGCGACTTCTTTGTCATTCTCTGTCATATAGAGTTTCTCGAAGACTACCAGTTCCAGTTCTCCTAATCCCTGATTCTTGAAGGTAAAGTCCACGTTCACGCTTCCTGCCGGTTTCTCGGCGGTAAATACGGCTTCAGCCGTGACCGGACGGCCGTCCGCGATCAACGCAGATCCGCTGTGCTTATCCATCACGGTTCCGACGATCTTGTATTCTTTCTGGGTGAGCAGATTCTTATATTCTACCTGGTCCGTAATGGTGATCACATCTTGCAGGAGGATTTCTTTTTCGCCTTCTTTGCCCTTCGCGGTTGTCCGAATAGACGGGAAATAGATGCTCTGCTTCTCATCTTCGATATCCTCATGCTTTGCTACCGGTTTCTTCTCATAGGTAAGTGTCTCGAAGACCACCGCCGTCTTTCCCGCGAGAGCGCTTCCGTCGAATTCAAATACAACCTCAGCCTCTCCATCCGGCTCCTCTGCCGTGAAGATCGTCTCTCCGGTCACTTTCTTTCCGTCGCTATCCTTGATCGGCTCCCCGGTCTCCCGGTCCATCAGGATCCCGCTCAGGGTATATTCACAGCCCGCCAGAACATTGGTATAAGATACGGTGTCTGTAAGTCTGACCTCTCCGTCTGCTTTGGCCTGATGCGTCCTGGTCTCGTCATCCTGCACCGTCGTTCCTATCTTTGGAATATGGATGGTCTGAGCTTCGTCCTCTATGTCCTTATGTACCGCAATCAGTACCTTCTGAAACCATGACTTCTTAAGATATAATTCCTCGAACACAACGAAGGAATGTCCGTCCAGCCCTTCTCCCGGGAAGCGGAAGGTCATCTCTGCGGTTCCGTCAGATTCCTCCGGCACGAAGGTTGCCTTCGCGCGGATCTCTTTGCCGTCGGCATCCATGGCCGGTTCTCCTGTCTCCTGATCCATCAGCACACCTTCCAGCCGATACTGATGATCGGTCACCAGATGCTGATACTCTACGGTATCTGTTATGGTAATCTCCTCTGCCGCCATCGTCAGATTGACCCCCGTCTCCTTGTCAAGGGCTGTCGTCCAAAGCTTCGGGAACTTAACAGTCTGCGGCTCATCATTCAGATCTGCGTGAACGGCAATACTTTTCTTCTCTATCAATAATTCCTCGAAAGCGACCGTAACCTTCCCGGCAAGCAGACGGCCGTCAAACCGGAAGATCACTTCTACTTCGCCGTTCGCTTTCTTCGCCGTAAATTCCGTCTCCGCCGTGATCTCCTTCCCGTCGGCATCCTTCAAGGGCTGGCCGCTTACTTTATCCTTCAGCGCACCCTGCATGGTATACTTCTTCCCCGGAATCAGATTCTCATAACGTACCACATCCTTAATGGTCACCTCTTCATCCGCATAGGACATCCGAAGGTCAGTCTTCTCATCGGATGCTTCTGTCCCGATCTTCGGAAAATAAACGGTCTGGTCTGCATCTTCAGCATCCTTGTGCTCTGCCGCGGATTTGCCGTTATAGAACAGCTCTTCATAGGCCGTCAGGGTCTCTCCCGCAAGCTTAGACCCGTCGAACTTAAATACCATTTCCACACTGCCGTTCTTCTGATCCGGTGTAAAGGAGGCCTGAGCCGTGATCTCATTCCCTTCCGCATCCAATGCCGGTTTCTTCGTCTTCGTATCAATCAGCATCCCCTTTAAGACATAGCCCCTTCCCGGCACAAGATTCTCGTATTTGACCACGTCCACCAGTGTTACATCCGCATCCGCACGAGACAAATGCTGCTTCGTATCATCATCATGGATCACCGTACCGATCTTCGGGATATAGATAGTCTGGGCTTCATCACTGATATCCTTATGCACCGCATACTCCCGGTGATCTCGCTCCAGCGTTTCGAATGCAACAAGCGTTCTGCCGCCCATCCCCCTGCCGTCAAACCGGAAGATCACTTCCACCGTACCGTTTGCCGTCTCTGCTGTGAATTCTGTCTGAGCCTCGATCTTATTCCCCTTCTGGTCTAACGCCGCTTTTTTCGTCTCTTTGTCCATCAGGATTCCCGTTACGGTATATTTACGTCCTACCCGAAGATTCTCATAAGACACCGTATCCACGATGACGATCTCTTCATCCGCTTTGGAGAGGTTACTGTCCGTCTCCCGGTCAACGGCCTGAGTGGCAATATCCGGGAAATGAATGGTCTGGGAAGCGTCATTGATATCCTTATGCTCCGCCAGCTTCTCGCCGCCTTTGTACAGTTCTTCAAATACGACCACATCCATGCCCCGAAGCGCAGATGCATCAAAGAAGAATTCCATCTCAACTGTACCGTTGGAATCCTTCGGCGTAAATTCCTTCGTCACCGTAACCGGATTTCCGTCCTTGCCTGTTACCTGATCCCCCGTCGTCCGGTTCATCAGAGTTCCGACCATCCTGAAGCTTTCCCCTTTTCTAAGTCCGATATAGTCGACCGTATCTATGATGGTCGTATCACTGTCTGCCTTCGCATAATGGGTGCCTGTCGTCTCATCCTTCGCAGAAGTGCCGATACGGATGTCCGCATTCTCGATGTTGCCAAGGTTCACCGTATAGCTGTCCCGCGTGATGGAAATAGATCCCTTATAGAGATATTTCCCTTCATTCGCGGCACACTTTAACTCTTCCAGAGTATAAGTATCATAGGGCAGCGCGCCTACCGTGTCGTCTACCGCCGCTGTCTGGCCGTCCGCATTCAGTCCGAACCATATTCCGTCCCCGATTCCGCCTCCATTGGTATTGTGGCTGTGCGGCGCATACGCAGAGTTAGAAGAATAATGACCGTTCGCATCCGTGGTAAATACATGTGCTTCTCCCGTCGTGTTAGATGTGAGCCGAAATTGCACTCCTTCCATAGGCTCCTGGGTATTCTTGTCGATCTTGGTCAATTCAAAATCTCCCCGAAATACACCGTCTGCTACTTTGTACTCATTCCCGCCGTTAAGCGACGCCTGTGTTCCGTTCTGCAGAATCTGTGAGACATAGATACCCTCTCCTCTCTCTGTCCCGCTTCCCGCCTGCAAATATAACGGGTTCCGAAGGTAACCGGCCGGCGGCTGTACCTCCTCGACACTGATGGTTCCAAGGGGCAGCGTGATAGTATTGCCGACCTTGTAGAATGCATCCCCCGATACCTTCTCCGTCTCTTCTAAGAGTCTGCCGCTCCTTGCGGCCTGGTCTGTCGGCTCTCCGGTCCTTGCTCTCAGCACCCAGCTTCTTGCCGGCTTACCCGGAAGATGCTCCTTGTCATAATAGCCCTGGTAGAAATTCACCCGGAATCTGGCATTTTCAAGGGACGCCGCCCCTTCTGCTCCCGGCATCCTGGTTCCCCGGTCAATCTTGTACAGCTCTATGGCAGACATATCATGAACCGGCTCATCGCTCACACGGATGACAGATGTCTTCCCTTCGCTGATCTTCACGGTATGCACCTGGGTATCCAAAATATATCCCTTAGGCGCCTGTTTCTCCTTCACATAATAGGTACCCGTCTCAAGCTCCACGGTATCGGTCCGCCCTCTGGTATCCGTGATCAGTGTCGTCTCAAGCTGTGTACACGCTCTGTTCTGATATACACCATACTGGGCGCCGCCCAGGGAATAGCAGGAGTTATTCTCCGTAATCTCCGTATTCGCCGATTCCTTCACCAATCTTGCGAATCCTTTGGGCGGCTCTTCCGGCACTTCTGGAACATCCGGAATATCCGGCTGTTCCGGAATCTCGCGAAGTGTAAAATGTGCCAGCGGCTGAGAAGCACCATTCAGATAAGCAGTCCCCCCACCCACGTATTTACCCATATTCGCCGCAACTTTGCTGATGGCATCCGCATATACCTGGTTCTGCAGCTCAAGGTCAAAATCCGAGCCGTCCACATGGATATTGCCGCAGTTCCAGCTGAAAGGACCGTTGAGGTGCCGCCAGACCAGACATTGCGCCGCCAGGTACTTCTGGTTCTCCGTCAGCTCATTATGTTCGTAAGCATATTTGACATACAATGCGCACGCCGTGATATCAGACTGCTTCACCCCATATTCCTGCAAATTCACCGCAGTGACATTGCCGCCGGCAAAATTCGTAAGCGGATTCAGACAGAAAGCCGCTTTCCCGTCTACTCCCAGCATCCCTTCGTTATACGTCTTGATCTGCTCGCTGTTGTCGTTATATACCCGGATCCGCCCGATCTTGGCACGAAGCTGGCTTGAGGTGCCCCCTGCCCTTGCCGCCGCATAAGCCCTTACAGCATTTATCTGCATTGGTTCCGCTATGTCTGCGCCGTCTTCTGCTGTATCTTCTGCTCCGGCAGTCTCGTCTGCCGCTCCATCCTTATCCGGGTCCTCCCTTCGGACAAACGTCCCCCTGACGATCACATCGCACCCCGGCATAAGGAAGGTACAGACTCCTTCCTCCGTCCGCTCCGGCCCGGGCATCTCTTCCTCCGTCACCGCATCCATAACGGTTAACTTCTCCAATACGAACATTTCCTCCGGCTCCGCCTGGAAGGATACAAGATCTCCTTCACTATAAGCTCTCGTCCTCTCCTGTTCTTCTCCAAACCGAAGCTTCCCGCCTGCGGCTTCTTCTAATGTCACGGAATGTCCTGCCTTCCCTGCCTCATTCCTGTCCGCCGTCACCTCCGAAGCAGATACCGCCCCGGTACGCTGCAGCGCAAAAGACAGACACATTACAAGTACAAGAATACCCGACAAACCTCTCTTCGTTTTTTTCATACCTTTCATTGCTCCTTTCGTTTACATGGTTTTCAATCACATCTGCCCGTAAGGAACTTTTGATTTCTGCAAGACTTACGAATATCAGGCATTTTACCTGTCGTCAGCTTCATATAGATCACTAAAACTAAGGGATAATCGGTGTGCAGACACCTGATGATACCTCTCCTTGCCGGCCGCCAACGGCTTTGAGGCCAGTACAGAGGTAATAGAAACCAGAATTAGATTCATACCAATACAGCAATGCTGTATCAGGAAAACTTTAATATAGCTTGAAATAATAATAATGAAACTCATCACGAAATCGAAAGACTGTCAGAAGAGTACATTACTGTACATAGATGGACAGATATTGATTGACCAAATAATACCACAATTCTGCCGCTTCCACAAGATATAACCATTCGACAAATTTTGACAAAAAGTACCCAACCCCAGGGTCAGGTACCTTAAAATATACTCATACATGGATTTGTGCGAATACCGCCCCGATCGGCGCCGCAATGGTAAGTTCCGCCCGGACCTCCCTTGCCGTCGCACTCTTATTGACCACCACCAGATGCTTCCCGCGGAAATAATCTATGAATCCCGCTGCCGGATAGACCACCAGCGACGTACCCCCGATGATCAGGGTATCCGCCCGGCTGATCGCCCGGATGCTGTTCTGGATCACATCCGAATCAAGCCCTTCTTCATAGAGCACTACATCCGGCTTGATGCGGCCGCCGCAGCCGCACTTTGGAATCCCATCCGAGCTCTTCACATACGCCGCATCGTAGAGCTTGCCGCACTTCTGGCAGTAATTGCGGTGAATGCTTCCATGAAGCTCCAGCACGTTCCTGCTGCCGGCCGCCTGATGAAGCCCGTCGATATTCTGGGTGATCACCGCCGACAACTTCCCCGCAGCTTCAAGTTCGGCAAGCTTCTGATGCGCCGGGTTCGGCATTGCGTCAAGGAACATCATCTTCTCCTTGTAGAATTCATAGAAGCCTTCCGGATTCTGCATGAAGAAACTGTGGCTTACGATCTGCTCCGGTGAATAACGGTATTTCTGCTGATATAACCCGTCGGCACTCCTGAAATCCGGGATGTTGCTCTCCGTAGATACCCCCGCTCCTCCAAAAAATACGATATCACTGCTGTCGTCAATGATCTCCTGAAGCTTCCTTACCTCTTCCTCATACATGAGATCCCCCTCCTTCTAACCAGCCGATCACTTCGTCCAGGCTGTCATACTGCGCCGTGATCCCTTCCTTCACTTCCTCTGGCACCATGATAAGATCCGGGATATGGATGATATAGCCGCCTGCAGCCTTTCCTGCCTCCACCCCGGCAATACTGTCCTCAAGCACCAGACATTCCTCAATAGGAATCCCCAGTTCTTCCGCAGCTCTAAGAAACACATCCGGATGCGGCTTGCTTCTTTCCACCATATCTCCATAGGCAAATGCGTCAAAATATCCTCTGACCCCTGCCCTCTCAAGCATGGTATCGGCAAGTTTCCGGTCCGTGGATGTTGCCACCGCCGTCTTAATCTCCTTCCTTTGCAGATACTCCAGCAGTTCAATCAGTCCCTTCTTAAGAGGAACTCCCTTCTCCCTGATATAGTCATACTGAAGCCGGGTTCTTATCTCTCTGAACCGTTCATAATCGAAATCCGCGCCGTATCTCCCAAGAAATGCTTCCCGGATGGCCGCCGGATTCCTCCCGCGGAAACAGTACGTGAACTCCTCCGGAACATCTACTCCGAACTCCTCTCCCGTCTGTCTCCAAAAAATGGTCGACAGCTTCTCTGTATCGAACATCAGCCCGTCCATATCAAATATTACGCCCTTCACCATAAGTCATGACTCCTTCTTCTTACTGTACCCGGCAAAAAAGTCCGACAATGCATCCAACGTCTTAAGCAATACCGGTACCTCTGCCTCATCCAGCTTATCGAGCACGGCCTGGGTCATCTGCCTGTGGTAATCCTCATGATGCCTGTATGCCCTGACGCCTTTCGCCGTCAGCCTCACAAACACCACTCTGCGGTCCTCCTCGCTTCTGCGGCGCTCTACATACTTCTTATTCACAAGGCTGTTCATGGCAGTTGTGAGAGAACCGACTGTGATATTCAGTTTCCTGGCAATGGAAGACATATTCCTGCCGTCACCTGTACCGACCGCCTCTATTACATGCATATCATTGTTCGTCAGATCCCTGAATTCATCCGTAATGATCGCTTTCTCTTCCAGCTCCCAGATCTCGTTGATCAGGTTGACCAGGATATTGTTGATCATCATATATGCCTGTTCCATTCCCATTCACCTCCTTTAATCCGTTAACTCCGTTGCCGTATCACTCATTCCCTATTATACTCTTTCTGCCATCAGAGAATCAATAACTTCTTTTACGGTTTCCAGATGTTCCGCCTTATATGCATACGCCCCGCAGAATAATAAGGCGTCGTCCACCTCGCCCTTCGCCGCATGGATCAGCGCGTCCGTGATGCAGTATGGGATCTCGGCCGGGCTGCAGCTATGCAGGCATCTGTGGCATGGGCTGTGGGGAATCTGCTCCCCCGCCATCACCTTCTTCATAAATGGATTCATGATCGCCCGTCCCGGCATCCCGACCGGACTCTTCACGATAGCGATATCCTCTTCCCCCGCCTTAAGATATGCCTCTTTGTAACGGATATCCGCGTCGCATTCCCAGGTCGTCACGAATCTGGTCGCAACCTGAACGGCATCCGCGCCAAGGGCAAATGCATGCTCTGCCTTCTGCCGGTTCTCGATACCGCCGCCAAGCGCCGCGGGAATCTTACAGTGATATTGTTCCTCATACTGTTTCACCGTATCCAGGATCCTCCTAACTTCAGCATCGTATACCGCATTGCAGTCTGCGCCCTGTTCCTTTGCCCGGTATTCCTTAAGCTGCTCCCTGGTAAATCCCAGATGTCCTCCCGCCTTTGGTCCCTCGATCACCAGCAGGTCCGGCATCCTTCCGTATTTCTTGCCCCAGTATTTCAAGATGACCTTGGCTGATTTCTCCGTAGATACGATGGGTGCAAGCTTCACCTCAGAATCCCCGGCAATCTTCGGAAGATCCATGGGAAGGCCTGCACCGGATATAATAATGTCCGCGCCCGCGTCGATCGCCGCCCTGACATATTCCTCATAATGCCGCATGGCCACCATCAGATTGAATCCTATGATCCCCTCCGGCGCGATCTCCCTCGCCTTCCTGTACTCCTTACCGATCGCCCTTAAATTGGCCGCCTTCGTATCCGTGTCAAAATCCGGCTCCCGAAAACCAATCTGGGCGGCAGAGATCACTCCTATGCCGCCCTCTTTCGCAACCGCTCCGGCGAGATTACCAAGGCTGATACCCACTCCCATTCCGCCCTGTATGACTGGAACACCTGCTTCTATATTTCCTATCTTCAATGGATGAACATTCATTGTCATTCTCCTGTTGTTTTAAACAATTAGCTGTTACAGCCTGCGGAACCTGTCATAACGGCGCCCCGCAAGCTCCTCGCCGGACATCTGCCCGTACCGGAGCAGGAACTGCTCGATCTTACTCGCGATCGGCTGTGTGACTTCACGCAGATTCTCCGCGGTGTATCCCGACGGCTCTGCAAATACCTGCTCAACGATTCCCATATGATAGAGATCCTCCGCTGTGAGGCGCATCACGCCTGCCGCATCCTTCGCTTTCGAGCTGTCCTTCCACAGAATACTTGCGAATCCCTCCGGGGAGAGGATGGAATAGACAGAGTTCTCCAACATCCATACCTCGTCCGCCGCAGCCATGGCGAGGGCGCCCCCGCTCCCGCCTTCTCCGATGATGATAGACAGCACCGGAACCTTAAGGCCGGACATCTCGTAGATATTTCTGGCGATTGCTTCTCCCTGTCCCCGTTCTTCTGCCTCAAGCCCGCAGAAGGCTCCCGGAGTATCTACGAAACAGATCACAGGACGGCCAAATTTCTCCGCCTGCTTCATCAGACGCAGGGATTTGCGGTATCCGTCCGGAGACGGCATGCCGAAGTTGCGCTCGATATTCTCCTTGGTATTCGTCCCCTTCGCCTGGGCGATCACAGTCACCGGCATTCCCCGGAATCTTGCAATACCGCCGATGATCGCCTTGTCGTCGGCGAAATACCTGTCGCCGTGGAGTTCTATGAAGTCCGTAAATAATTCCCGGATATAATCACTTCCCACCGGGCGGTCATTCATACGCGAGAGCTGAACACGGTCCCAGGCCTCGGCAAGCCGGTTGCTGACCCTGAGTTCTCTTGGGAGGCTGCTTCCTGCAGACAGACCGGATTCCGAACCATCGGATTTATTCCCTTTCACGTGCAGCATCAGAATCTGTGATAATGTCTCTTTAAGCTGCGGCCGCTCCACGATCCCGTCGATGAATCCGTGTTCCAGAAGGAATTCGGAACGCTGGAAACCCTTGGGAAGCTTCTGCCCGATGGTCTGCTCGATCACTCTTGGACCGGCAAAACCGATCAGCGCCTTGGGTTCTGCCAGGATCACATCCCCCAGCATGGCAAAGCTTGCTGTCACACCGCCCGTGGTCGGATCCGTCAGCACACTGATATACAGAAGCCCCGCATCACTGTGACGCTTGAGCGCCGCCGAAGTCTTCGCCATCTGCATCAGAGATATGATCCCTTCCTGCATCCTGGCGCCGCCCGAGCAGGCAAATAAGATCACCGGCAGCCGTTCCCTGGTCGCCCGCTCTACCGCCCTTGCGATCTTCTCTCCTACCACTTCTCCCATGCTCGCCATCAGGAAACGTCCGTCACAGACTCCCAGGATTGCTTCTGTTCCATCGATACGCGCCTTTCCAGTGACAATCGCTTCTGCAAGGCCGGTTTTCTCCTGCAATACGCCAAGCTTCTCTTCATATCCCTTGTAATTCAACGGATTGGGAGTCTTAAGCTCCAGATCCCACTCTTCGAAAGTCCCCTCGTCCGCCACCATCTCGATACGGCGGTACGCATGTACGCGGAAATACCCTCCGCATTTCGGACAGATATAATAGTCGCTCTTCACATCCTCCGCGATGATCGCACTGCCGCATTTATTACATTTCCGCAAGAGTCCTTCCGGCACCTCCGGCCTTGCGGAATTCAACGCAATATAACCTTTTCTTCCAGACGCAAGCCTGGTCTTCTTAAACACATTATCCAGCTTCATATCATGTCACCTTTACATTCCCATTCTGTTTAACTGTACAGGGCCTTGTGAAGCGCCTCTTCATTTTCCGCAATAAATTCGATATCAATGTCTCCCGACAGGTAATCCGGACGGCCAAGGATCTCATACTGGTAATCCACGTTCGTGTCGATCCCCTCTATGATGACTTCTCCCAGCGCGCTCTGCATCTTCCGTATGGCCTCGCCGCGGTTCTTCGCCCATACGATGAGCTTCGCAACCATAGAATCATAGTACGGCGGTATGGTATAACCGCTGTAAATGGCTGAATCGATCCGTATTCCCTTGCCTCCCGGCAGGTACATATCCGTGATGGTCCCGGGAGACGGCCTGAAGCCCTTTCCCGGATTCTCGGCATTGATCCTGCACTCGATGGCATGCCCCCTGAGATGAATGTCTTCCTGGGTAAAAGCAAGCTTCCTTCCGGACGCGATCCGTATCTGTTCCTTTATCAGGTCGATCCCCGTCACCCACTCCGTGACCGGATGCTCCACCTGGATCCGGGTATTCATTTCCATAAAATAGAAATTACCGTTCTTCTCCAGCAGGAATTCTATGGTCCCGGCATTCTGATAGCCTGCCGCCTTCGCCGCTTTCACCGCCGCTTCCCCCATCCGTTCCCTCAGTTCGTCAGACAGGGCGATGGAAGGGGATTCCTCGATCATCTTCTGGTGGTTCCGCTGGATAGAACAATCTCGTTCCCCCAGATGGACCACATTGCCATATTGATCCGCAAGGATCTGGAACTCAATGTGCCTGGGATGCTGCACAAAGTGTTCGATATACATGGTGTTATCGCCGAACGCCAGCTGCGTCTCCTTCTGGGCGGTCTGGAAGCTCCGCTCGAACTCCTCCGGCGTATTGGCAATACGCATGCCCTTGCCGCCGCCGCCAAGCGCTGCCTTCACGATGACCGGGTATCCGATCTCTTCCGCTATGGCCGCGCCCGTTCCGGCATCATAGATGGGTTCCGTGCTTCCGGGGATGACCGGCACGCCCGCCGCAGCCATGGTATTCCTTGCCTCCTGCTTGTTCCCAAGCTTCGCGATGACTTCGGAATCCGGTCCGATAAATGTGATATTGCACTGCTCGCACAGCTCCGCGAACCTGCTGTTCTCCGACAGAAAACCAAAACCCGGATGAATCGCGTCGGCTCCCGTCACGATGGTAGCGCTGATGATACGGTCCATGCTCAGATAACTCTCCGAAGATGCCGCAGGGCCGATACAGACTGCTTCATCTGCAAGCTTCGTGTGAAGCGCCTCTCTGTCGGCCTCCGAGTAGACCGCCACCGTCTCGATTCCCATCTCCCTGCAGGCACGGATAATACGTACCGCGATCTCGCCCCGATTGGCGATTAATACTTTCTTGATCATGTATACCACCTATCCAATCATAAATGTCAATTCTGCCGTGACAACCGTCTTACCTTCCACACTGGCAACCGCTTCGCCGACTCCTACCGGGCCTTTCTGTTTGATGATGCGCGTCTCCAGACGCACCTTATCTCCCGGCACGATCTTACCCTTGAATTTGCACTTATTAATGCCGCCGAAATATGCCGTCTTGCCCTTATTCTCTTCTAAGCTTAAGATCGCCACCGCGCCTGCCTGCGCCAGCGCCTCCACTGTCAATACTCCCGGCATCACCGGTTCCTGCGGGAAATGTCCCGCGAAGAAATCCTCGCGATAGGTTACGCATTTGTAACCAACGGCATATTTGCCCGGCTCATAGTCTTCAATATAGTCAAGAAGCAGGAACGGATGACGGTGGGGGATGATCTCTTTGATCTGATTAATGTCTAGTTTCATGCTCAATCTCCTTCAATTGGTATACCCGGTTTACTTAATCCGGAACAACGGCTGTCCATACTCTACTGCCTGCCCGTTCTCAACCAGTATCTCTTCTATGATCCCGTCGAATTCGCTCTCGATCTCATTCATCAGCTTCATTGCCTCCACGATCGCCAGCGTCTGACCCTTCTTCACCGTGTCTCCCACAGCTACGAACGGCGCCGCATCCTCGGCAGGAGCGGCGTAGAATGTGCCGACTAACGGAGACTCCACAAGCTTCCCTCCTGACGGGGCGCTGTCCGCCGTAACCGAAGGAACTTCCGCAGCTGCTGCAGCCACAGCCCCTTCGATACCCGTACTGATCTCCGGCGCCGCTACCACCTGTACCTGACCCTTCTTCTTCGTCAGGTGAAGCTTCACACCATTTTCTTCGTACTTTAATCCGGTCAGTTCAGACGCGGATACCGTCTCAATCAATCTGATAAGGTTCTCAATCTCCATATTCCATGCACCTCCTAGCCTTCGTATTTCTGAAGCAGTAATGTGGCGTTATGCCCGCCGAAGCCCAGAGAGTTGGTAAGGACATAATTGACCTCCCGCTCTACCGGTGCGCCGATGGCATAGTTCAAGTCACATTCTGCGTCTGTTTCCTTCGTTCCCATGGTCTGGTGGATGAATCCGTCCTGGATCGTCTTCACGCAGGTAATGAATTCCACTCCGCCTGCCGCGCCAAGCAGATGACCGATCATGGATTTGGTCGAGTTGATGACTACGTCTTTTGCCGCCTCGCCGAACGCCAGCTTGACAGCGCGCGTCTCAAACAGATCATTGTGATGAGTTCCGGTTCCATGGGCGTTGATGTAATCCACCTGCTCAGGGGAGACTCCGCCTTCCTTCATGGCAAGCTCCATTGCCTTCGCCGCGCCGCTTCCGTCCTCTGCCGGTGAAGTGATGTGATAAGCGTCCCCGGTCGCGCCGTATCCTGTAACCTCCGCATAGATCTTAGCGCCCCTCGCCTTCGCATGCTCAAGCTCCTCTAAGACTACCACTCCGGCGCCTTCGCCCAATACGAATCCGTCCCTGTCCTTGTCAAATGGGATCGATGCACGCATAGGATCCTGGGACGCGGACAACGCCGTCAGACTGGTAAATCCAGCCACTCCGGTGGGGCAGATGCAGCTCTCTGTTCCGCCTGCCAGCATAATATCCGCATCGTCATACTGGATGGCGCGCAGCGCGTCTCCGATACAGTTCGTACCAGAAGCACATGCCGTTACCACATTCGTACACTTGCCTTTCAGCCCCAGCTGAATAGAGATATTACCTGCCGCCATATTGGAGATCATCAGAGGCACCATCAACGGATTCACTCTGCCGGGCCCCTTGGTCAGGATCTTCTCGTACTCACGTTCTACAACCTGCAGGCTTCCGATTCCTGATCCGACGATCACACCGGCGCGGAACGGATCTTCCTTCTCCATGTCGAGACCCGCATCCTCATACGCCTCCATCGCGGCTGCCACCGCATACTGGGAGAATGGCTCCATGCGCTTTGCTGCCTTGAAATCCATATGCTCCTTCGCCGCAAAACCCTTCACCTCTGCAGCAACTTTTACCTTATAATCCGAAGTATCAAATCTGGTGATCTCACCAATCCCTACTTTTCCTTCTTTCACGCCGCTCCAGAACTCTTCCACCGTATTCCCGATCGGTGTCACAGCACCAAGTCCGGTCACTACAACTCTTCTTTTCATATGATTCCTTATCTCCTTCTAATATCTGTAACATTTCAGACAAGCTGTTCTGTTACATCGCCATACCGCCGTCTACATGCAGCACCTGCCCGGTAATATATCCCGCGTCCTCCGATGCCAGAAACGCCGCAGCAGCAGCCACCTGTTCCGGCTTCCCAAAGGTTCCAAGAGGAATCTGCGCTGCCGTCGCCTCTCTTACCTTCTCAGACAGCACGCTGGTCATATCCGTCTCGATAAATCCCGGGGCAATCGCATTGACCGTAACCCCGCGTGATGCAAGCTCCCTGGCCGCCGCCTTGGTAAGCCCGATGACGCCTGCCTTCGACGCAGCATAATTGGCCTGCCCTGCATTGCCTGTCACTCCCACTACGGAGGACATATTGATGATACGCCCGCTCTTTTGCTTCAACATCTGACGGCTCGCAAACCGGATCGTGTTAAATGCCCCCTTAAGGTTCGTACTGATCACCTGGTCGAACGCTTCCTCACTCATCTTCATCAGAAGCCCGTCTCTGGTGACCCCTGCATTGTTGACCAGGATATCAATGTGTCCATGCTCTCTGATCACATCCTGGATAAATGTCTCGCATTTCCCATAGTCGGACACGTCGCACTGGTATATGTCCGCGCTGCCGCCGCCCGCTTCGATCTCATGCTTCACTTCTTCGGCTCTGTCCTTAGATCCGTTATAATTGATCACCACAACCGCGCCTAAGGAAGCCAGCTTCATCGCGACAGCTCTGCCGATCCCTCTTGACGCTCCGGTTATGACTGCTACTTTTCCATCCAACATACTATTTGTCCCTTCCCTGTCACTGCAGCTCTTGTGCCACTTTCTCTACATCTTCCCAGACCGCGATATTATATACCTTCACATCCCGGCTGATCTTCTTCATGAATCCTGCAAGAGTCTTTCCCGGGCCGATCTCCACGAAGATATCTACGCCCTCCCGGATCATGGCTTCCATACTCTGCATCCAGCGAACCGGAGAACTTACCTGCTTCGTAAGGAGTTCCCTGGTCTCCCCGATATCTTCCACTTTCTCTGCCGTCACATTCGTAACATACGGGATATCAAGAGGATGGAGAGTCACCGTCTCAAGCTCCCTCGCAAGCTCTTCGCCTGCGGGCAGGAGAAGCGGTGAATGGAACGGTCCGCTGACATTCAGCATCATGGCACGCTTCGCACCTGCCGCTTTCAGCCTCTCTGCCGCTTCCTCTACCGCCGACAGCTTCCCGGTGATGACGATCTGGCCCGGACAATTGTAGTTCGCGACCGTCACATTGCCTGCCGCCTCACCGTCCATCGCCTCAAGTACCTCTTCAATCTTAGAAGCTTCCATTCCCATCACCGCACACATGCCGCCTTCACCTGCGGGCACCGTGTTCTGCATCAGGATTCCTCTCTTCCGCACCAGACGAACGGCATCCAGATCATCCATTCCGCCTGCCGCAGCAATGGCGCTGTATTCGCCAAGGCTTAAGCCCGCCGTGATATCCGGCTTAAGTCCTCTCTCCTCCACAACCTTTGTCATGGCAAGACAAGTCGTGACCAGCGCCGCCTGTGTATATTCAGTAAGGTCAAGCTTCTCATTCTCCTCAAAACAGAGCGCCTTCATATCAAGCCCAAGCTTCTCGCCCGCCTGGTCGAAGATCGCCCTTGCAGTCTCGCTTCTCTCATAGAAATCCGCTCCCATGCCTGCCTTCTGGGCTCCCTGCCCCGGATAGATAAATGCAATCTTAGACATAAAATCCCGCTCCTTTTATCAACGCATCTGTTTCTCTTACCAACTTATCGATCAGCTCCTTACAGGTCATCTTCTCCTTCACCATTCCGGCGATCTGACCTGCCATCACGCTTCCGTTCTTCACGTCTCCGTCCACGACAGCCTTGCGAAGCCCGCCAAGCGTAAGCTGCTCCAGCTCTTCGAAACCTGCTCCTTTATTTTCCAATTCAATGTATTTCTTCGTCATATCATTGCGAAGGGCGCGGACCGGATGTCCTGTGGTTCTTCCCGTTACTCTTGAATCAATATCCTTCGCACTGATGATCCTGTCCTTATAGTTCTCATGGACCTGTGACTCCTCTGTCACAACAAAATGAGTACCCATCTGTACTCCCTTCGCGCCCAACATAAATGCCGCCGCGATTCCTCTTCCGTCTGCGATACCGCCTGCTGCAATCACCGGTATCTTCACCGCGTCTGCGATCTGCGGAACCAGCACCATCGTCGTATTCTCTCCGATATGTCCTCCGGCTTCACAGCCTTCCGCAACTACCGCATCTGCGCCGCAGCGCTCCATGCGCTTCGCCAACGCGACAGAAGCAACCACAGGAATCACCTTCACGCCTGCTTCCTTCCACATCTTCATGTATTTCTCAGGATTTCCCGCACCGGTAGTCACCACTTTGACCCCCTCCTCGGCAACGATCTTCGCCACCTCGTCTGCGTAAGGGCTCATCAGCATGATATTGACTCCAAACGGCCGGTCTGTTAACTTCTTCGCTTCCTGAATCTGCTCTCTTACCCACTCGGCAGGAGCGCTTGCAGCTCCGATAAGCCCAAGTCCCCCCGCATTCGACACGGCTGACGCCAAATGGTATTCTGCAACCCAGGCCATACCGCCCTGGATGATCGGATATTCAATTCCTAATAAACTGGTCACTTCTGTCTGCATTCTACTAACCCCACTTCTTCTTAAATTACGAAAGTCCTTACTCTTTATGCTCGTTGATATAATTGATAACATCTCCGACTGTTGCGATCTGTTCCAGATCTTCCGTCGGGATCTCAATCTCATATTCGTCCTCCAGCGCCATCACCATCTCAAACAAATCTAATGAATCTGCTCCCAGGTCATCCTTGAAGGAAGATCCCTCTGTGATCTGTGCACTGTCAACTCCCAAATTCTCTGATACGATTTCTTTGATTCTCTCTAACATGATTCATTCTCCTTTGATTTTTATATTCTTGTTTATATATAAACTGACGGACCTGATTCAAATACAATCTGTCACATCTGTGCTTCGGTCCGCAGTTTACAGCCTTATACTATCTCCACTCTATAACCGCCGCTCCCCAGGTAAGCCCTGCTCCAAAGCCTGCCAGCACAAGCTTCTGGCCCGCAGCAAGCCTGCCCTCCCGGTTCATCTCATCGAGCAGGATCGGAATACTTGCGGAAGAAGTATTGCCATACTCCTGCAGATTCATGGGAAACTTCTCCATCGGTTCATTCAGGCGCTTCGCTACTGCCTCTACGATCCTCTTATTCGCCTGATGCAGGATATAGTAAGCAATCTCGTCAGTACCAAGCTGATTCAGCTTCAGCACCTCTCCGATCACCTCCGGCACCCTCTTCACGGCAAACTTGAATACTGCCTGGCCGTCCATCTGCATGTAATGCGATTCATCCAGCATCGCCTCCGGCCGAATCTCTCCGGTCAGCCCGTTATGATCGTGCCGGCTCTTACAGCTTAACGCTTCCCCCTTGCTCCCGTCAGAATGGGTCACCGGAAGATACGCTCTCTTCTCCGGATCTACGGCCCGGAGCACCGCCGCTCCCGCGCCGTCTCCGAACAGGATGCATGTCCCTCTGTCCTTCCAGTTCGTCAGATTCGACAGGCTCTCGCTCCCGATCACCAGCGCCGTCCGGTAAACGCCCTGGCTTAAATAAGCCAACGCCGTATTATAGGCAAGGACGAATCCCGTACACGCCGCGCTTAAGTCGAAACAGGTTGCATGCAGCGCACCGATCTCCTTCTGAACCTCGCATGCCGCACAGGGAAGGATCACATCAGAAGAAATGGTCGATACCAGGATCAGATCCAACTCTTCCGGCGGTATGCCTGCATCCGCAAGTGCCCTTCCCGCCGCCTCTGCCGCCATGGAAACCGTCGTCTCATCCTTCGCGATGTGCCTTCTTGCGACCCCGGTCCTCTCCCGGATCCATTCATCGCTGGTCTCCACCAGTCTGGCAATATCATTATTATCCATTGTATATGACGGTATGTATGAACCCGTCCCGCATATTGTCGCTGTCATATGAATTCCTCTGATTTGTTTTGATTTTAAATTATTTTGATGTTCAAAGTATATCTCATATTATTTTGTTTGTCAAGTATTTTGATTATCAAAATATTATTTTCTTAGTGCAGACGTAACCGTTCAGACAGGTCTGCACACGATAATATATATTAACTATATATATTACTTGACAACATATATTATATAAAATATAATATACTTATTCTAAGTATATTAAGGAGAATCACTATGATATTTCCAATGAACGCACCGATGTTTGACCTGCTTGTCCTGTCGGTCACCGCAAAAAAGGATGCCTACGGCTATCAGCTGAGCCAGATCATCAAGAGAGTATCCCATACGAAGGACTCCACGCTCTACCCTGTCCTTAAGCGGTTGCAGGAACAGGGTTTCTTGACTGTCTATGACCAGTCCTATCAGGGACGGAACCGGCGGTATTATAGAATTACCGAATCCGGCCTCCAACACTGCCGGACACTGTCAGAAGAATGGAACACTTACCGTGATACGGTAGATCAGATCGTGAAAACAGGAGGAGTACAGCATGAGTAGAGACGAATATATCAACCACCTGAAATACCGGCTCAGGCGGCTGCCCAAAGAAGAATATGACAAGGCAATTTCTTATTTTACAGAATATTTCGAGGAAGCCGGGCCGGATAATGAAGCCCAGGCGATCGAAGACCTGGGAACGCCTGGACTGGCGGCGGATCAGATCATCCGGGACTTCGCGGTTGAGAATGCCAGAGAGCCTGCCAGGGATGTACGGCATGGATTCTCGGCTGTATGGATCGGAATCCTGGCCGTCTTCGCCGCCCCGATCGGATTACCCTTCGCATTGATGCTCGGCGTCATGGTACTGACGCTGGCCGTACTCATCTTCACACTGATCCTCTGCGTATTTATAGTGACGATCTCTGTCGCCGTGTCCGCAATTCCGTGCATCATTATCGGCATATGGATGCTGTTCACTTCATTTGCAGACGGTGTTGCCACGCTGGGCGCCGGATTCATAGGGCTTGGTATCGGCATCCTGCTGTTCATGGGCAGCATCGGACTGGGGAAAGGATTATTGCGTATGGTGACCCGCCTGTTCGGCAGGATCGCGAAAGGAGGCAGAAAACATGAGAAATAAAAAGATATGGATAACAGCGGCATTCATCTCGGTCATATTCGGCGCCGTCGTCCTGACGGCAGGACGGATGATGGGCGGACATGCAGGATTCTATATTGACGGAAGAGGCCTGCACTCTGCCGGCGACCCGAATATTACAGAACCTTCGGAAGGCAGCAAGGAATTGGATCCATTTAACAGCATTGAACTGATGGTTGATTATGCGGACGTAGAGCTTGCAGCTTCTGATAGATTTGCAATTGAGTATTGTATCGCGGGCGAATACGGCAGCCCGGTCTGCGAGGTCAGGAATAACCGGCTGATCTTCAGAGAGTCCGAATCATTTGAAATGTTTCACCTGGGATTCTCTACAGACAGTTTCGGCTTGTCTGTAAACAAACCGAGGTATTATGTAAGAGTAGAGATTCCTAAAAACACAAAATTATCCGACGTCTCCCTGGAATTAGACAGCGGAGAGCTTGAAATATCTGCATTAAAGGCGGACAGACTGGATATTAGGAGCGAATACGGGAATGTCCGGCTGGATAAATATACCGGTACAGACCTGGATATCTGCATGGACAGCGGCAATCTCTTCGTCGATACTCTAAAAGCAGACAGGACAGGGATCCAGAATGAATACGGGGAAGTTACTCTCTCTGACGTATCCGGAGGCAAACTAGACGTTAAGCTGGACTCCGGTAATTGCCAGATCGGACGCGCAGACCTCTCCGATGTGACGATCACGAATGAATTCGGGGACGTTCAGCTGGGGGTTACGGGCAATATCTCCTCCTACGCATTCGATCTGTACACAGAATACGGAGATCTCTTCATAGATGACAAGAGCCAGGGAACCTTCACGGACGACGGCGGCGACATTCGTTATAAGACCGCCGGAGACGGAAAGAAAAAGGTAACCGTATCCTGCGACAGCGGAAATATCGGGATCGATTCTGTCAAATAAAACCTAAGCTGCTTAAACGGCTGCTGTTTCACAGGAACAGAGGCAAGATAGGGTATTGGTCCGCCGTATCTTGCCTCACGCATATCAGCATTTCTCTGCAATATCGTAAATCAACCTCTGCGTATCCTCCCACCCGATACACGGGTCCGTAATAGACTGTCCGTATACCAGGTTCTCCGCGATATCCTGCCTTCCTTCCACAAGATAGCTCTCTATCATAACCCCCTTCACCAACCGTTTCAGCTCCGGGTTATAATTCCTGCTGTGCATCACTTCGCTTACGATACGGATCTGCTCTTTATACTGCTTGCTGGAATTAGAGTGGTTCACGTCTACGATCACAGCCGGATTCTTCAGATTCCATTTCTCATACATTTCCGCAAGACGGGCAAGATCCTCATAATGGTAGTTGGGTATATTCTTCCCGTACTTGTCCACACCGCCCCGCAAAATGGTGTGCGCCAGTTCGTTTCCGCTGGTCTCCACGTCATTCCCGCGATAAATGAACCGATGCGGGTGCTGCGCCGCAGTGACGGAATTCAGCATAACCGACAGATCTCCGCTGGTCGGATTCTTCATCCCGACCGGGATATCCATACCGCTGGCTGTCAGGCGGTGCTGCTGATTCTCCACAGACCGCGCTCCTATAGCCTCATATGACAGCACGTCGTCCAGATAACTCCGGTTCTCAGGATACAGCATCTCATCCGCCGTAGAAAGCCCTGTCTCCTCCATCACACGGATGTGCATCTTGCGGATCGCAATGATACCCGCCAGCAGATCCGGTTCCTTCTCCGGGTCCGGCTGATGCAGCATCCCCTTATATCCGTCGCCGGTCGTCCGCGGTTTGTTGGTATAGACTCTGGGTATCACCAACACCCTGTCCGCTACCTGATCGGACACCTTCTTAAGCCTTCTCGTATATTCGCACACGGATTCTTCATTATCCGCGGAACACGGCCCTACCAGGACTATGAACTTGTCCTTCTTTCCCGTAAATATATCTCTGATCTCTTCATCTCTCTTTTGCTTTATCTCTCTGATCCTGTCAGAAACCGGATACTTTGCCTTCAATACCTCCGGCAGCGGCAGCTCATGATTGATCTTAATTGACATTAGCCTTCCTCCTAAACTCCTATACTGATCCCTTACCGCTTGCGCCGATCACACAGCGCGAATTTGCGCCTGCAAGATAAGCGGTCAGTACACTCATATTTATCAATATAATATCTCGGCTCACTTGTGTCAATGTCTTTTGCTGATGCCGCGTAGTATATGGTACTTTTATTTATGAAAATGAAACTTTCGTAAAATCTATTCCATCCGAAAAGTTATTGCAGTATAATATAGCCAATGTTAAATTGAGAGATGCCGATACATAACCTAGAGGAGGTATTCTATATGGATATAAGTAACTATAAAGCATATATTTCGTCCGAAACGATGATGGGACCTAATAGTATAAGGATATTGGCAGAGCTGCTAGATAAATATCCTTTACAGTTCGTTCCTGATGATATAATCCTCGATCTGGGATGCGGAACAGGACTGACAAGCCTTGTCATTGCAAAAGAAACAAAAGCGAAAGTTATTGCGAATGATCTGTGGATCAGCGCAGAAGATAATGGAAAACGGTTTGCCAAATGGGGCGTCAAAGACCAGGTAACGCCTATGTGCAAAGATGCGAATCATCTTCATTTTGAAAAAAAGCAGTTCCGTGCTCTGATCAGCATTGATTCTTATCATTATTTTGCAGGATACAAGGGATTTTTTCAGGAAAAGATTTTACCATTTATAAAAGATAACGGCACGGTCCTAATTGGAATCCCCGGTCTCAAGGATGAATATACAGGCCGTGCCAAAGAGCTTCTCTCCGATTGGCTTGGAGACGACGCTTATATGTTCAAAAGTCCGAAACTCTGGAAGGAACTGATCGGCAACGGCGATAGAATCGAGTCGGTGAAAACATGGGAAATGGATTGCTTCAGCAAAGCATGGGATGATTGGCTTGCGGCAGACAACAAATTCTCGCAAAATGATAAGCAGTATTTTGAAACAATCATCAAACCATATACTTGCTTTGTGGGCATTTATATCAAGATTAAAAAAGCATCATAAACAAATTTTACAGAGAGGGGAAATAATTGTGGAAGATAATACTTTAATAACGGAACAGACCGATCTGAAACTTGCAGATTACTTACATACATCAGCTAACGGCCGCGAAAATCTGGGTGAAGAGATACCTGTAGCGGTTTACCGGCTATTGGAATATTCCCTCCGCGAAGAACTGACTGAACAACTCGGACGAAATGACCAGATCCGCATTTTCCGTAACGCGGGTTACCGGGCAGGACAATATTTTGCAAAACAGCATTTGGATCTGTCACTGCCGTTCTCTGAATTTGCCGCCCAGCTTCAAAAGCAGTTGGAGCGATTCAAAATGGGGGTTCTCCGAATCGAAAAAATGAATGAAGATACAGGCAAGATCATCCTCACAGTCTCGGAAGACGCCGACTGTTCCGGACTCCCCACACTTGGAGAAACGGTATGCAATTACGATGAGGGCCTCATATCCGGTATCCTCACCGCTTATACCGGCAGCCCGTACACTGCGGTCGAGATCGACTGCTGGGCAACCGGGGACCGCGTATGCCGTTTTCAGGCAGAAGTCAAGGATTCGTTCCATGTACAGGAATTGAGCGAGCCTTACCATGATTCGAAGCAGGATCTTCACTCTCTGCAAGGCGAAATAGAAGAATTAACTGCATATACGGCAGAGCTTTCCAAAGGAAATCTGTCTGTCCCATTCCCAAGCAAGAGTAATTTCCTGTGTGAGAATCTGAAAAATCTTCATGCGAACCTGAACCACCTCACCTGGCAGGCCCAACAGGTAGCCAAGGGCGATTATTCACAGCAGGTAGCTTATCTTGGGGATTTTTCCGAGGCATTTAACGAGATGACCAAACAATTAAGGGAACGCGAAGAACGCCTGCGCCAGGAAGCGCTCAGAGTCCAGAACCATGCCGAGATGATCGAGGGCTATAATGAGCTTATGGTCGAAATGCTCAGCAAACGGAAGGAATGGCTTCTTGTCGTGGATACGAACACAAAAGAAATCCTCTACTGCAACAAGAAGCATCACGGCGGCGCTGTGGATGCAAGCTTCTGCCGCGACTGCAAAAAGCGTCTTCCATTTCAGCATGAGATCTTGAAATGGAACTGCGACGAACAATATAAAGTATGGGAAATGGGCGGCGACGCCGACACTCACTACCGTATTACTTCCTTCCCGATCCAATGGAAGGAGCATGATTCTCACGTCCATATCATCGTCGATATCACGGACGAGAAACGGGCTGCGCACAACCTTGCAAGCAAGGCTTATCATGACCCGGGAACCGGGATCAAAAACCGCCTGTTTTTCGAGGAATATATGGAGATGATCCTCCGGGAGGAACAGGATACTACTCTATGCTACCTTGATCTGGACGGACTTAAATATGTAAACGATACTTTCGGTCATCTGGAAGGCGATATCTATATCCAGAACTTTGTAGAGCTGATCAAGGCGAATTTCCGAAGCGAGGATACATTCGCCAGAATCGGCGGGGATGAATTCTGCCTTGTCTTAAGCGGCAGTATCAAAGAACTCATAGATCTTAAAATGGCGGAGATCTTAAAAGACTTCCAGACAGGAGGTTATGCCGAATACCAATGCAGCTTCAGCTACGGTATCGTAGGGATCGACGGGGCCAACAATGACTTGTCTTACGACGATATTCTCCATGAGGCTGATGAGATCATGTACGAATGCAAACGCCGGAATAAAGAGAAATATCCGCAGCTTGTCCGGTAACGGAATGCTTCTATGCCTGTGCCGGATGTGCGTCTATGTTCCAACGTTCCGCGCTTCTGCAGCGGACTCCGTTTGGGATTGAGACGTGCATCCGGCACAGACATCGAATACAGACAGTACACTAATTATCAAAGCGTTACTTCTCCTTCGCTGATCAGATAATTCAGGAATCCTTCGCACCCTTCCAGAATATCATCGTAGGTTCTGTCAAAGTTGCCTGTATACCATGGGTCAGCGATATCTCTTGGGTTCTCGCTGAAATCCAGAAGCTTATATACCTTGTGTTCGGGGTCTGAGCCTATGATCCGGTCAATGTTCCTGATATTCCGGTATTCCATTCCTAAAATATAATCATATTCCTTATAATCCTTCCTTCTTAGCTGAACCGCGTATTTGCCCCGGGTGCTGATGCCATACTGCATTAATTTGTTGGCGGTTCCGGGGTGAACCGGATTGCCGAGTTCTTCGCTGCTGGTGGCGGCGGAGGCGATGTAGAACTGGGCTGACAGGCCTCTTTTTTGTACTATGTCGCGGAATAAGAATTCCGCCATGGGGGAACGGCAGATGTTGCCGTGGCAGATGAAAAGTATTTTAATCATAATAAAAAATCCTCCTAAAATGCGATGATTTGCTTATGTTTGACACGTTTTGCGAGGTTTATTTTTCTAATGAATATTGTTAAAAAAATCACAGAATGAGCAAAACGGGGCAATATGTGGCAAGTTGAAGCCGTCAATCGTAGTAAAAACGTAGTAAGAATTGGGGGTTTTTACTACTGCAATCTTCCCTTCATGTTATACAATGTATTTATATTTTGCATAAAATTTATTGCCTCTTCTGATCCAAATAAATATAATTGTGCCATACTTATCTGCATCGTGTTATATGCAATAACACCCTTAATAGACATATTTATTATATTACCCTTTGCCTTATCTCCTGAAAGCATCGGTGCTTCCTCATCTTTCACCC
>CANDQP010000008.1 GCA_947388185.1 uncultured Dorea sp.
TTTTTGTCTGGTAGCTTAATTTTACATCAAAAAGGAATGGGATTCCTTATATTTTAGGTATTTTTTGAAAATTGTTTATAATAAGGCTGAAGGAATTAGGGTTCTGTGGATAAATCTGCGGAAACTCAAGAAATATATATTATTGACATATTTGCTAAAATGTGATAATTTATTATTACAATAATAAAATATGTTACAATCATTTGTATAAGTATCAGGCCATTCACGCATAGGTAATGGCAGCTATATTTTGCAGAAGGAAGAGACAGATATGAATGTAGGCGCAGTAATCGCAGCGGCGGACAGGCCTCTTGGAACGGATGACGGCGGACAGATCGTGAAGATCGGGAACCTGACGTTAGCCGAGAGGATCGTCATTAATTTTCAGAGAGCCGGAATTAAGGATATTGCAGTGATAACGGGCGCTTCGGCAAAGCAGGTTGAGAAGTCGCTGCACCGCTTCGGTGTCACGTTTTTGAAGAAGGAGAATTATGAGAGCGCGGAGTTGTTCGATTCTGCCAGAATGGGATTGGAGTATTTGAAGAACCGTTGTGATCAGGTTTTTTTCTGTCCGGTGGACATTCCCTTTTTTACGGAGCAGACGCTTAAGAGCCTGCTGGAGCAGCCGGGGGAGATCGTGATCCCTAAGTATAACGGCAGAAGAGGGCATCCGGTGCGTTTTGATGCAGGGCTGATTCCTTCGATCCTTAAGTATCAGGGAGATCGGGGGCTTAAGGGTGCGTTGGATTCCCTGGGAATTGCGGCGTATGAGGTGCCGGTTGATGATGAAGGAGTCGTAGTGGATGCGGACGAACCCGGGAATTATCAGCATATTCTTAAGCTTCATGATGAGAAGCTGATGCGGCCGCAGGTGAAGGTAAGGCTTGCGAATCACAGACCCTTTTTCGGGCCCGGGGCAGTGACGCTGCTTCGGCAGATCGACAGGCTGGAATCGGTAAGAGAAGCCTGCGGGAAGATGGGGATCTCCTACAGTAAGGGATGGACGATCATCCGCACGGCGGAGGAAGAACTTGGATACAAGATCATTGAACGGCGGCACGGCGGGAAGAATGGCGGCGCGGCTTATGTAACGGAGCGCGGCAAGAAGCTGTTATATAAGTTCGAACGGTATGAAGAACAGGTGGAGAAGGCGGCGCTGGAATTATTTGAAGATATTTTTTTGGACACCGATTTGTTTTGAAAAAATAATCGAACGAAAACAGATAATGGGGAGAAGACACAGATGAAATTAATGAAGACAGAAGATGCAGTAGGACAGATATTATGTCATGATATTACACAGATCATCAAGGGAGTCACCAAGGATGCGGTGTTCCGTAAAGGCCACGTGATCCGCGAAGAGGACATTCCGGTTCTCTTAAGCGTGGGCAAGGATCATATCTATATCTGGGAGAATAACGAGAACATGCTCCATGAGAATGAGGCGGCGCAGATTCTATACGATATCTGCAAGAATGACCATATGAGGCCGACGGATGTCAAGGAGGGCAAGATTGAGCTGATCGCAGAGTGCGGCGGTGTCCTCAAGATCGACAGGGAGAAGCTTAACCGGATCAATTCCTTAGGTGAGATGATGATTGCAAGCCGTCACGGGGATTTCCCGGTGAAGGCGGGAGATAAGATCGCCGGGACGAGGATCATTCCGCTGGTGATCGAGAAAGAGAAGATGGAACGTGCGAAAGAGGCGGGCGGTGATGCTCCGATTTTCACGGTCCTGCCGTTTCAGAAGAAGAAGGTGGGGATCGTTACCACGGGAAATGAAGTATTCCACAGGCGGATACAGGATACATTTACCCCGGTAATCCTGGAAAAGCTGTCGGAATATGACGCGGAGGTGATCGGTCATGAGGTCAGCGACGATAATCACGAGCGTATCACGGCATGTATTCAGAAGCTGATCGGACAGGGCGCGGATATGGTGATCTGTACCGGAGGGATGAGTGTGGATCCGGACGACAAGACACCGCTTGCGATCCGTAACTCCGGCGCAGAGGTTGTAACATACGGGGCGCCGGTATTGCCGGGGGCGATGTTTCTTCTGGCGTATTATGAGGGAAATATTCCCGTTATGGGACTGCCGGGCTGTGTGATGTATGCGAAGCGGACGATCTTCGACCTGGTGCTGCCGAGAGTGATGGCGGGGGAGATATTAGAGAAGAAGGATCTGGATATCCTTGGAGAAGGAGGCTTATGCCTGTCCTGTCCGGTCTGTACATTTCCGAATTGCGGGTTTGGTAAATAGAAGATAAATCAATCGGGAGAGAAGGTAGTTGAGATATGTTAGAATTTTACAATCGAGTAGAGAACGCGGATCCAAAACGCCAGAATCTTACATTGACTGTTGTGGAAGGAGAGAATGCCGGAGAGAAGGCATTGGTCGTAGATCATAAGTTGATCTGGGAATCTTCGGATCAGGGATATTTTACGGAGCACAGGGAAGAGATCGAGCAGATCAGGGATTACGGCCTGGTATCCATAGGCGGACAGAGTGTATTCTGCGAGCTTCTGGGCGGAGAGAAGAAGATGGTGATCTGCGGAGGCGGACATGTGTCGATTCCGATCACCCGGATGGGAATGATGATCGGGTTCCAGGTCACGGTACTGGAAGACAGGCCGATGTTTGCGGACAATGCAAGACGTGCGGGTGCGGCAAAGGTGATCTGCGAGCCGTTTGCAGAAGGGCTTAAGCAGATAGAAGGCGACAAGGATACTTTCTTTGTGATCGTGACGAGAGGGCACCGGTATGATCAGGTGTGCCTTGAGAGTATTGTGAAAATGCAGCACGCATATATTGGCATGATCGGCAGCCGGAAGCGTGCGGCGCTGGTCAAGGAGCTGGTAATCGAAGCCGGGGGCGACCCGAATGTAGTGAACAGCGTTCATTCACCGATCGGGCTTAACATCGGAGCGGAGACGCCGGAAGAGATTGCAGTCTGTATTATGGCCGAGATCATCGAGGTTAAGAATAAGAGGAAACAGAGCGGCGGATATTCCAGTGAGATGCTCAAGGCAATCCTGGATGTGCCGTGCAGCAAGGTGAAGACGGGCACGGATGCAAGGAACTGCAAGGCGGATGAGGAGAGTAAGGCGCTTAAGGAGCTTATGGCCGGGGAAGATGAGGTCAGAGGGAAGATATTGACTACGATCGTAGCGCGGAGAGGCTCGGCGCCCCGGGCGGTCGGAACGAAGATGCTGGTGCTGCCGGACGGAAGATGCGTGGGTACCATAGGCGGCGGCTGTGCGGAGGCGGAGGTCTTGCGTAAGGCGCTGTGGATGCTTAGGAGTCAGGAACCAAAGACGAAATTATGCCAGGTCAATATGACCGGGAAGGACGCCGAAGAAGAAGGAATGGTCTGCGGCGGCGTGATCGACGTGTTCCTGGAGTCTGTATAGATAAGAGCGGAGAGGAAAAGGGATGTCATGAGAGATCAGTATCAAAGAGAAATAGATTATCTGAGGATATCGGTGACGGACCGCTGTAATTTCCGATGCCGGTATTGTATGCCGGCAAAGGGCGTGGAGTTCGTGGAGCACAGCGAGATCATGACCTATGAAGAGATTCTGCGGTTCTTAAGGATCGCTGCCGGGACCGGGATACGGAAGGTAAAGGTCACCGGAGGGGAGCCGCTTGTGCGCAAAGGGGTCTGCGGGTTCATCCGCAAGGTTCGGAATATCCCGGGAATCGAATCCGTCACGTTGACAACGAACGGGGCGTTATTGGAAGAGCATCTGTCTGAACTGGAAGCGGCAGGGATCACAGGTATCAATGTCAGCCTGGATACCCTGGATCCTGAGAAATTCCGTCAGATTACGAGATGTGATGATTTTGACCGGGTGTGGAGCGGAATTCGTGCGGCGGCGCAGACGAAGATTCCGGTCAAGGTCAATTGCATTCCCATGAAGGGCTGCAATGAAGAGGAGCTTGCGAAGATAGCGGCGCTTGCGAAGGAATATCCGATCACGGTCCGTTTTATTGAGATGATGCCGATCGGGATGGGAACCGGGTATGCAAGGATTCTGCAGGACGAGATCAAGGAGCTTCTGGAAGATCGATTCGGAACGATGGAATTAGTAGATGAGATCCTTGGAAATGGTCCGGCAGGTTATTACAAGATAGCGGATTTTAAGGGGCGGATCGGATTCATCAGCGCGGTCAGCCATGAGTTCTGCGGAAGCTGTAACCGTATCCGTCTGACTGCGGACGGAATCCTGAAGCCTTGCCTGAATTTCGAGAGCCGGGTGAATCTCAAAGAAGAGATGCGAAGCGGGATGACGGATGAAGAGTTAGAGCATTTGCTTAAGAATGTGATCTATCATAAGCCCAGATGCCATGCATTTGGAGATGAGACGAAGAAGGATATACAGGAGAAACGCCGGATGGCGGGGATAGGAGGATAAAGATGGGAGCTGTAAGAGCAGTCTGCACCAGTGAAAGGCGCGGGATTCAGAAGAAGGATGTGGGGACCGCTGATTTTCAGGTGGGATTCGGAATTAAGGGGGATGCCCACGGAGGAAACTGGCACAGGCAGGTGAGCCTGCTGTCAGCGGAGAAGATAGATGCATTTAACCAGAAGGGAGCGGGGGTGAAGCCCGGAGCCTTTGGGGAGAATCTGGTGGTGGAAGGGTATGATTTCAGGAATCTTCCGGTAGGAACGAGATTCCAGTGCAATGACGTGATCCTGGAGATGACGCAGATCGGGAAGGAGTGCCATACGCACTGTCAGATCTATCAGAAGATGGGAGAATGCATCATGCCGACCCAGGGAGTATTCGCCCAGGTGATCCATGGCGGAACCATTTCCGTAGGGGATGAGATGCGGATGCTTGAAGATAAGGATACGCGGTATACAGCGGCGGTAGTGACCATGAGTGATAAGGGCGCTAAGGGAGAGCGGGAGGATACGAGCGGGCCTCTGATCTGTGAGATGCTTGAAAAGGCGGGATACCGAGTCGCGGAGAAGCTGCTCATCCCGGACGATCAGGCGAGGATAGAGAGGGAGCTGACCCGGCTGTCTGACGGCAGGCAGGTGAACCTGATCCTTACGACGGGAGGAACCGGATTCTCCGAGCGTGACCGGACACCGGAGGCTACCATGGCAGTCGCCACAAGAAATGCGCCGGGTATCGCGGACGCGATCCGTATGCATTCGCTGTCGATTACCGGGCGGGCGATGCTTGGAAGGGGCGCATCCGTGATCAGGAATAAGACTGTGATCGTGAATCTGCCGGGGAGCAGGAAGGCAGTTCAGGAGAGCCTGGAATACATATTGCCGCATCTGGAGCATGGAATTCAGATATTGATGGGAGATACCTCAGAATGCGGGAGGAGATAGAGAAAATACGGTTTGAAAAGTTTGCTTGCAGCAGACTTTTTCAATGGGCAGCGATTACTTTGAAAAAAGTAATCGAAAAAGGAGGATACGGATGTTGAAGAGAGCGGTAAGCAGTATATTGATCGGAGTCTTGATGGGAGCTATGCTGACGGGATGCGGCAGTTTGTCCAAGGGGCAGACACCGAAGGAATCGTCCGCGGAAGAGACGGAGATCCAGGTATTCATTGCTGCCAGCCTGAATACGGTTATGACAGAACTGGCAGAGAAATACAATGAAGAGCACCCGGAGGTGAAGATCACTTATAATGCGGACAGCTCCGGTACGCTGCTTACTCAGATCCAGGAAGGGTATGAGTGCGATATTTTCTTCTCAGCGTCGTCAAAGCAGATGGACCAGTTAGAGGCGGCCGGGCTTATGGAGGAAGGGACGAGGGCTGATGTGCTCAACAATCAGGTGGTGGTCGTGACCTTAAAGGACAGCGGGACGAAGGTGACCGGGCTTGAAGACATAGACCGGGCAGAGAGCTTCGCGCTGGCAGGAGGAAACGTTCCGGCCGGGAAGTATACCAGACAGGCGTTGGTGAACCTGGGAGTATTAGTGGAAGCAGAGGATGTGTCTGCGATCACTGCAGAGCAGGTCTCGGAAGCGCTGGGAGGATTAGAGATCAGCGAGCAGGACAATGTGAGCAAGGTATTGTCTGCGGTGGCGGAAGCCTCCTGCGAAGTCGGGACCGTTTATTATTCTGATATCTGCGGATATGAGGATCAGCTTAAGATTCTGGAGACGGTAAGTTATGATCTGACAGGGAATGTGATCTATCCCGTTGCCCGGGTGGTGAATGACGAGGCGGACGCTGCGCAGAAGGCAGCGGCGGATGATTTCATGAAGTTTATCCTGTCGGATGAGGCGAAGGATGTATTTGATTCTTATTTTTTTGATACTGAGGTAGAATAGTGCCGCATATTATGTCTGATGCACCGCTGCCTGCGGCGGGGTTTTGAATGCAGCAGGAGCAATTGAATGCGGCAGGAGTAATTGAATGTGATGGGAGTAATGAAATGGAAGCGATAATGGAAATTATGAATGATCTGGACTGGAGTCCGCTGTGGATCTCCTTGAAAACAGGAGCGGCGGCGACTTTTATATCTTTCTTTCTCGGAATCTATGCCGCAAGAAAAACAGTCAAAATGGCGCCGGGGAAGAAGGCGGTCATAGACGGGATCCTGACGCTTCCCATGGTTCTTCCGCCGACGGTTGCGGGATTCTTCCTCTTGCTGTTATTCAGCAGGAGAAGACCTCTTGGAATCTTGCTTTATGAGAATTTTGATATCAAGGTAGTGCAGACCTGGCTTGGATGTGTGATCGCGGCGACGGTGATCGCATTTCCTCTGATGTACCGCAATGCCAGGGCGGCTTTTGAACAGATCGACGTGAATCTTGTCTATGCGGGAAGGACGCTTGGAATGTCCGAGATGCGGATCTTCTGGACGGTGGTGATTCCAAGTGCGGGGCCTGGGATCGCATCCGGCACGATCCTGACATTTGCAAGAGCTCTTGGAGAGTACGGGGCGACTTCTATGCTGGCGGGAAATATTCCGGGGAAGACGGGAACGATATCCCAGAAGATCGCCATGGTGATTCAGGACGGTGATTACGCGACAGCGGGAATCTGGGTCGCGGCTGTGATACTCATTGCGCTTGCAGTGATTATCCTGATGAACCTGATCTTAGGAAAAAGGATGAAGACGGCGAAGCGGTGGTAGACAATGCAGCGCAGTAATGATGAAAGAAAGGGAAATCAGATGGGGCTTGCGGTTCGTATTAAGAAAAAATTAGGTGATTTTTGTCTGGACGTTGGATTTCAGAGCGAGTCTTCACGCATCGGTATCCTTGGCGCATCCGGCTGCGGGAAGAGCATGACGCTAAAGAACATCGCGGGGATCGAGACGCCGGACCAGGGAGAGATCACGGTGAATGGGCATACCTTCTATCATTCAGATGAAAAGATAAATGTGAAGCCGCAGAAGCGTAAGGTGGGCTATCTCTTTCAGAATTACGCATTATTCCCGACCATGACGGTGGCGAAGAATATTGAGGCCGGGTTAAAAGGATCGAAACAGGAGAAGAAAAAGAGAGTGGATGAGATGATCCGAACCTTCCAGTTAGAGGGGTTAAAGGAGCGCCTGCCGGGAGAACTGTCCGGAGGGCAGCAGCAGCGGGCGGCTCTTGCACGAATCATGGCCTATGGACCGGATGTGATTCTGCTAGATGAACCCTTCTCTGCAATGGATATGTTTCTTAAGGACCGGCTGCAACAGGAATTGATCGAAATGCTCTCGGATTATCGTGGAATTGTGATCCTTGTGTCCCACAACAGAGATGAGATCTACCGGTTCAGTGAAGAATTGATCATCATGGACAGAGGTGCTGTGGTCACATCCGGGAAGACGAAAGAGATCTTCGCCAATCCCGGCAAGAGGGAGGCGGCGCGCCTTACCGGATGTAAGAATATCTCGAGGATTCAGCGGCTTGATGCCCATAAAATGAAGGCGCTTGACTGGGGGACGGAGCTTACGCTTCAAAGAGAGATACCGGAGGATACCGCTTATGTCGGATTCCGTGCACATGAATTTATCCCCGTCTGGGGAGAACGGCGGGAGAACTGTATCAGGGTGCAGCTTGCGGGACAGGCGGAGCTGCCTTTTGAGAAGAATTTTTATCTGCTTCCGGAGAAGGAGAAGACGGATCCATGCGGGGAAGAAGGGGAGGGGGAAGAACGGCAGGATATGCAGAATTTGTGCTGGTTTCTTCAGAAGGATAAGTGGCGGATGCTGGAAGATAAGGGGATGCCGGATTACCTGCAGTTTCGGGAGGAGCAGTTGTTGCTGCTGTCTTAGGTATTCCTATGCCGATAGTTTAAGCTGTTACCATTTTGCTAATCATTTAACAAAATTTACTGTGTCATTTTGGGGTATAATGTTGTAAAATAATATTGAAAATGGTACACTATTAGCATCATAATCAAAGACCGCTGCGAGCGGGAATAAAACGAGGAGGGATGTATATGGAAAAGACAATGTGCGTAGCAAAAGCGTTGTATGATATGTATTATATGCAATTTGGTGTATATATGGATGAAATGAAAATGCATAAGCTTATGTATTTTTCACAGAGAGAATCCCTCATGTGCTATAATCAGCCTTTATTTGACGGCACTTTTTATGGTTGGAAGTATGGCCCTGTATTGAAAGAAGTCAGAAGAGAGTATAAGTTTGAGACATTCTTTGTATCGGCTGTGGAAGGGGTAAGTGAAACTACTCAGAAGTTGCTGAAAAGAGTGCTTGACAGATATGGATCGCTTTCTTCCTGGAAATTGAGTAGTTTGTCGCATGAGGAATTTTCATGGAAAAAGGCAAGGGCAGGACTTGCATCGGGTGAAGATGGGGATGTCGCACTTTCTCTGAATGCAATGAAGGTGGATGCAACAAAAGAAATTGTTGCAAGAGAGCGTTAACATAGAGATGAGGTGAGTATTATTAACACGGCGGAAAAGCGGAATTACTTTCGAGAATTCAAATGTGAAGTACTAACATCTACTCCCTATAACAAAGAGTTGGTTAAAAGCTTTGTATCGAAAAAAGCCAGGAATCAACTTGAATTATATATTACAAGCGAAGACAAGGCATGGGCTGAGGATACTGAAGGTGAAACAAGAGTTTACTTGATTAAAGATGAATCCGGCAGAATTGCCTTGTTTTTTTCTATTAAATGTGGTTTGCTGATCGGTGAAAATCCTAAATATAGATTGACGGAGGATGAAAGACAGTTTGTTGATATACTGATTGAAGCCAAAAAAGAGGGGAATGAGAAAGCAAGAGAGAATTACTATGATGCGGGTCTGTCCTTATATGGTGAAAGAGTAGACGTTCTGTTTGAGATAGCGGATAAAAGAGTGGAATCAAAGATGGAAGCCAAGGCTACAGGACAAGTTGAAAATTGGAAGGTAGAAAAGTGTGTGTCGGCAATCGAACTGAGACATTTTTGTAAAAATGAAAGCTATCAGATACCTGAGAAAGTGGGAATACCTTTAGGGTTTGGATTGTTTTGGGAACAAATAGTACCTACAATATTAGATATAACGAAGCATGTAGGATGCAAATACATATATTTGTTTGCGGCAGACAGAACGGAAGAATTTGAAGCGTCAGATATGAAAAAACTGGTAAGATATTATAAAAATGCATTCAAGTTTTATGAGTGTGATGAAGATGATCTGATAATTGTAAAACCAGATTATGATGAAGATTGTTATGGATTAATACAAGAGGTAAGTGGACTTGAAAAAAATAGGGACGCTGTATGGCATGAGTTCTCAGATGTATAAGAAGTTATTATAGGATATTTCATTTATTGATTATGAAAAGATTGATTGAATATATGTTTCTTCTCTTATTAGCCACAGCCGCATGGAAAGATATCCATACAAGGCGCATCCCCAATGCGATCGTCCTTGGAATAGCGGCGGCAGGTATCTTCTCTATTCCGTTTTTCCCTGCAATCAGTCTTGTGGACAGAGGGATTGGCGTGTTCTGTGTAAGCCTGCCCCTTTTAATTCTTACAATGATTGTACCGGGAAGTTTCGGCGGCGGAGACATTAAGTTAATGGCTGCCAGCGGAATATTCCTGGGATGGGAAGCTAATCTTGAGGCATTCGCGCTGGCAGTTTTCTTGGCCGGGGGTTATTGTATCTGGATGCTTCTTAGAAAGAAGCTTAGCCGAAGGGAGCGGATCGCATTCGGACCATTTTTATGTGCGGGAATCGTTGCAAAGATGCTTATAGCTCTTTAATTCCGGCTTTATTCCTTTTATCTTTTTGTTGGTTGACTTTTATTTTGCGGAAGGGATATACTGTCTATGAACAGCTGAATGTATAGCGGAAGGGAGGCATGGTTTATGCCCAGACAATACAAAGCCTGATAGATCAGTATATTTCGGAAATTAAGAAAATATATGGTTCTCATCTGCAAAGAGTGATATTATATGGTTCCTATGCCAGAGGAGATTTTAGAGTGGATTCAGATGTTGATATTATGATATTGCTTGATATGTCTGATTTGGATTTAAAGGTATATAGTCAGGAGCTTGCTTATATGACCTATGATTTTAATTTAGATAATGACCTTGATATAAAACCAATTGTTAAGAATGAGGATCATTTTAGAAAATGGATTACAAATTATCCGTTTTATGCAAATATCCATAAAGAAGGGGTAATTTTATATGGAGCAGCCTAAAAAAGATATATGATGACTTTTACATTGCCAGCCGTGAAGAGTCTGAGCGGCAGATTATGACTGCCGATGAATTTATAAGGTTGGGCGAAAGCTATTGTGTAAAACAAATTGATTCATCAGAAAAGAGTTAGCATTTTTGGCGGGTGGGGGCTTTTATATCTAAAAGCCCCTTAGCATTGTCGTTATTCCTTAGAAACATATATAGGGAAGCAATCTGCAGGATTTTTTATATTGCGGTAATAATCTATGAAGCGTTCAAGGAGTTCGTCTTGAGACGTTGTCTCGCCGATTAATTCCATCTCATCAAGCGCTTTCTGAGCATTTCCGTCAATCTGGTATGCCTGGATCGCCTTTTCTTCTATATGCTTCGGGGCTTTCTCAAGCGTCTGCCCCTCTTCCCAGATCACAAGCTTGTCTTTCTTGCCTTTTCCCCGATAATTGATAGAAGTACAAGTATAAGTAGAATCAGGGTCAAGATTTGAATAGAAATCTCCGGAAACTTCCGCGGGGAATATGATGCTCACGGTGTCATAGTAAAAATATTTTTCTTCGTCTACAGACAACGGATACTGACAATGTAATTCGTAAAAGCCTTCGTGTTTGTCCGAGGTTTTGTCAATAATGTCCATTGATCCCAGTGCCGGCGGATTGACCAGCTTCGGGAATTCCAGCGTACAGTAGATGTCCCCGCCCGCCAGTTGGTAGAGTTCCGTGATCTTAATATCTTCTGCCGGTACGGCAAAGACGCTTGATTCCAGGAATTCCATCCAGCCGATCTTGACTAAGGCTCCGGCAACTAATAGAAAGAATCCGAGTATTATAATGTTCAGGAAGGTGATCTTCTGGCGGTACTTCCTGAGAGATTTTACGAACCGAGCATCTTCATTATTTTCAACATCCTGGTCGGCCGTCACCGGCGGGAACGGTTTCGCGGTCTGTTCGTAAGCCTTGCGGCATCCTTCGCAGCCTTTTATGTGCTCCTTGATGACTTCGTTGCTTTCCTCGCTGCATACGTCGTCTTCATACAGGATCAGCAGATCCCGGACTACGCCGCAGGGAATAGCCTTCTTATTTGAAATGTCAGGATTCTGTTTGCTGTTCATAGTATTCATATTATTCATTCTTTTTCCCTCCTTTTTGCAACGTCAGCATATGTCTATATAAGTTCCCGGATCTTCTCTTTCGCCCGGTGGTAAGTGACTCTGGCCCATCCTTCCTTGCGCCCGAATATCTCGCCGATTTCCCGAAAAGACAGTTCACCAAGTGTTCGGAGTGTGAAGACCTCTTTGTAAGGTTCTTCCAGATAATGCAGGATCTTATAGATCGACAGTGCATCGTCCTTCCTGATACACGCAGATTCCAGATCGTACGGTGAGACGGCGGCGCATCCGGCTTCCGAAGTATCGGCATTCTCATCCACAGGCTTCTGTTTCTTGAGATGCGACAGGTAGGTGTTCTTGGCGATCTGGAAGAGCCAGGTCTTGACAGAACATTCGCCGCGGTACTTGCCGATATTCTTCAGAGCCTTGAAGAATGTCTCCTGGGTAATCTCCTCGGCGGTATCAGGACTTCGGCTCGTAGCGAGGATGAACAGGTAGACGTCTTTAAAATATAACCGGTACATTTCCTCGAATTCCATTGTGTATCACCTCCTTCATTTATTAGACTCCCCAGAATATGTTTCGTTACAAGGTATGGAAAAATAATTATAAACAAATACAAGAAAAGAGTCCAGAGAATATGATAAAAAAGTAGACAACAGGAATGCAGATGTGGTATGATAATCACCGACACTTTGTAAATGCTCTTTGCTTGGTATCAGGCAGGGAGTATTTTTTATGATTCAAATAGATTCAGGAAGGAATAGACTATATATGGAAGAAGTTAGATTTGAAGAACTGGGATTACGCCCGGAGATTATGAGAGCAGTGAAGAAGATGGGATTCGAGGAAGCCTCCCCGATCCAGGCAAAAGCGATCCCGGTTATGATGTCCGGACGGGACCTGATCGGGCAGGCACAGACCGGGACCGGCAAGACGGCCGCATTTGGGATACCGCTTCTTACGAAGATCAATCCGAAGAATAAGAAGCTGCAGGCGATCGTGCTGTGCCCGACCAGGGAGCTTGCCATACAGGTGGCAGAAGAGATCCGCAATCTGGCGTATTACATGCACGGCATCAAGGTGCTGCCGATCTACGGCGGGCAGGAGATCGTGAAGCAGATCCGCTCCTTGAAGAGCGGCGTACAGTTGATTATCGGAACACCTGGACGTGTGATGGATCATATGCGGCGAAGAACGGTGAAGATGGACCAGCTTCACACGGTCGTATTAGATGAGGCGGACGAGATGCTCAACATGGGTTTCAGGGAGGATATTGAGACGATATTGGAAGAGGTGCCGAAAGAGCGTCAGACGGTACTGTTTTCTGCGACCATGCCTAAGCCGATCCTGGAGATCACGAAGAAGTACCAGACGGATGCCGAGCTTATCAAGGTGACCAAGAAGGAACTGACGGTTCCGAGCATTGAGCAGTATTATTATGAAGTAAAGCCGAAGAATAAGGAAGAAGTGTTATCAAGAATCCTTGATATCTATAATCCTAAGCTGTCGGTCGTGTTCTGCAATACGAAGAAGCAGGTGGATCTTCTGGTAAACGGACTCTTAGGCAGGGGATATTTTGCCGCGGGGCTTCATGGGGATATGAAGCAGGCCCAGAGAGACCGCGTCATGGAGGGATTCCGCAAGGGTAAGACGGATATCCTGGTAGCGACGGACGTTGCGGCGAGGGGGATCGATGTGGAGGAAGTGGAGGCCGTCTTCAACTACGACCTTCCGCAGGATGACGAATATTATGTACACCGGATCGGAAGGACCGGAAGGGCAGGGCGCGTAGGACGGTCATTCTCCTTTGTTTCCGGGCGTGAAGTATATAAGCTTAAGGAGATACAGCGTTACTGTAAGACGAAGATCTATGCGCAGAAGGTTCCTTCATTAAATGATGTGGCGAATACGAAGATCGAGAAGCTGATGGATACGGTAAACCGGATGATCGAAGAAGAAGATCTGACCACATATCTGCAGTTGGTTCAGTCGGAGGTCAATGATTCTGATTATACCAGCATGGATATCGCGGCGGCGCTTCTGAAGCTGTGCGCAGGAGGCAAAGAAGAGCCTCAGGAAGCATTTGCCGATACCGGAGCCGAAGAGCCGGGGATGGTCCGCCTGTTTATCAATGTAGGGAAGAAGGACAAGGCAAGGCCGGGAGATATCCTGGGAGCGCTGGCAGGAGAGAGCGGAATCCCGGGCAGGGTCGTCGGAACGATCGATATGTATGACAAGTACACCTTTGTAGAAGTTCCGACAGAGTATGCGAGGGAGATCATCAATTCCGTGAACCATACGAAGATCAAAGGGAAATCCGTAGCGGTAGAGCCGGCAAACCAGAAATAATTACTGATCTCGTTCGATCCCCTTTGACGAGAAGAATTGCGCGGCATAAGCATCCCACTCCTTCTCCAGGGATTTGTCCAAGGTGAAGGTATTCATGGAGATACCGGTGATGCATTGAAGGCTTGCCCCGTCATAATGGAAATTCAGGTATAATCCGGTAATCTCTTCCGGACGGAAAGATGTGATCTTATGTTCGCTCAAGAAGGCAGGGTAGTCTTCGGGTGCAAGCGACAGAATGATCTTAAAATTCAGAGGGGTGCGTTTGCCGCGGATGATGCCGAAGCAATGGTCCCGCAGATCCTTCCAGCGGGCGTGATCCTGTTCCGGTTTCTCATCGAAGAAGTCCTTGTGGAGGAAGCCGTCTATGGTAAATCTGCAGAATGTGGTAATCTCGCCTTCGATCAATACGAAGTGATCGAAGGTATCCTTAAGAAGCAGATGGGACATACAGGATTTGGCTGACAATGTTAACATATTCATATAGTGGTCTCCTTTCCGCGAACCCTCCCGACAGGGGAGGACTCATTAAGTATAGCATATATTTGACTTTTAGGGGGAAAAACAGTACAATGTGTACAGATTATAACTTGTAGTAATCGGCCTGACAGAGGGAGTGCTCATAGATTGTGAAGAAGCAGGAGAAGAAGACGAAGAAGACAAGAAGTGAAGAGAGAGACGTTGTTCTGCGTGTAGCTGTTACGGCTATGATCGTCTGGATGATCTTTGGGGGGATCGTCTTCGCCATCGGCGTGATGAATCCAAGAGAGGACCCAAGGGCAGGGCTTGCCAGGCTCGAACAGATGGAGGCGGCGGATACAGATGAGATCGACAGCCAGATCCAGGCGCTTGAGGAGGCAGAACGGGCGGCGGACGAGGCCTGGGCCAACCGCCCTGTGAACGAGAAGTTTGCCAATGCATATGTGCTGGGGGATTCCATTGCCCAGGGATTGTACGAGAATGCAGTGTTAGACGGCAGCTATGTCACGGCGGAACGGGATACCGGGGTCTGTAAGTCAGAGATCAGCATGATCGAGAATCATGTGTCGAGGGCGATCGAGGTGGGTCCGCAGGTATTGTTCTTAAGCTATGGCCTGAAGGATATAGAAGCGGCGTCGGGGAATGCGGACGTATTTGCGATGGCATATAAGAATGTGCTGGATACACTTAAGAATGGTCTTCCGGAGACAAGGATCTATGTCAACTGTGTGCTGCCGGTTCAGCAGTTTGTGATCGAAGAGAACGAATGGTACGGCAGTATTCCCGAATATAACGAGAAGCTTAAGGAATTATGCGCCGAAGAGGGCGTAACATTTATTGACAACAGCAGTCTTGCCGGGGATGAGGATTATTCTGAGGACGGGATTCATCTGACGAGTGAGTACTATACGGAATGGGTGAACCATATGGCGGAGATTGCAGAATTGTAACGGACAGGCAACAGTTCAGAAAAGGAAGCTTACATACATGCTATTTGACAGTGTAGTTTTTTTGTTTTCATTTTTGCCGGCGGTATTGCTCTTGTATTATCTGCTGCCGGGGATGCTTAAGAATGCGGTGCTTCTCCTGGCGAGTCTGGTATTCTATGCGTGGGGGGAGCCGACAGGTATATTGATCCTTATCGTATCTGTCATATTCAATTATATCTGCGGCCTGGGTATCGCAGACAGGATAAAAGACCGCCGCAGGGCAAGGTTTATCCTGAGGGTCTGCCTGGCAGTGAATCTTGGAGCCTTAGGGTTCTTTAAATACGGGAGAACTGTGCTTACAGGCTTAGGTGCGGTGCTTCCGGTCGATATACCGTATCAGGGAGAAGTGCTGCCGATCGGCATGACTTTTTATACTTTCCAGATATTGTCTTATATTATAGATGTTTATTGGGGAAATGTAAAGGTGCAGAAGAATTTTATAGATTTTGCACTCTATGCCGCCATGTTTCCCAAGCTCCTGGCGGGGCCGGTCGTCAGATACATTAGTATTGAGAAACAGCTTGGCACAAGGCAGGTGACGGTTGGGAAGCTTGGAGAAGGGATGATGTGTCTGGTCCGGGGCCTTGCGAAAAAAGTAATCCTTGCGGACACTGTGGGGATGGTGTATACGAAGGTTGTATCGTCAGGGACAGGCCAGATGTCGGTGCTCGGCGCATGGCTTGGCTGTGCGGCATTCGCGCTGATGATCTATTATGATTTCAGCGGATATTCAGATATGGCGGCGGGGCTTGGGAAGATGGCAGGTTTCGATTTCCCGAAGAATTTTGACTATCCTTATATCGCGGGAAGCACTACAGAATTCTGGTATCGGTGGCATACGTCTGTCGGAGCATGGTTCCGCGAATATGTCTACCATCCTCTCGGCGGCGGCGAAGCAGACGAGGGCAGGCAGGTGAGGAATATCCTTCTGATCTGGCTTCTGGTCGGCCTGTACCATGGACTTACATGGAATTATGTGGTGTGGGGCTTATACTGCGGGCTTCTGATGGTTGCGGAGAAGCTGTTCCTGTGGAGAGTGGTGGATCGGATGCCCGGTTTCCTGGGGCATATATACAGCATCGTGTTGGTGATGATCGGCTGGGTGTTCTTCTTTAGTCCTGGAGTCGGGGATGCATTCGCTTATATTGGGACGATGTTCGGAGCGGGCGCCCGGGGCCTTGCAGACGATCGGGGGATGTATCTGCTGGTCACGAATCTGGCCTGGCTGATCCTTGCGGCTCTGGGGACGATACCATTTTTCCATAAGACTTATGTGAATATCATGGATGAGGGCGGTAAGGGACGGGCCGTGGTGAACGCCGCGCTCTACGGACTGCTATTTATATTGTGTATGGTCTATCTGATCACGGGAGAGCACGTCCCGTTCTTGTATCTAAGTTTTTAGGAGAGCTATGAGACAGAAACCAAATAAAACCGGAAAACTATATATCAGAAAGACGGCGGCGGCAGTGCTTGCGGGGATGCTGGGAGTGATGTCCCTGATAGAGTTGATTCCGCTGCAGAAGTCCTACTCTGCCAGGGAGGACAGGGAGCTTAAGGGAAGGCCGGACCTTTCTCTTGAGTCGGTTGCAGACGGAAGCTTTATGGAGGAGTACGAGACATACCGGGAGGATCAGTTTGCGGGCCGGAGCCTCTGGCTGTCAATCCGAAACGGTGTGGACCTGTTGGCGGGCAGGCGCGATTCCGGCGGTGTATTCAAGGGAGAGGACCAGTATCTCCTGGAGGAGATCGTGCAGCCGGATGAGGAGCAGATGCAGGAGAAGCTTGACGCCATGAAGGAATTCAAGGCAGGCTATGGGAAGATCCCCATGTATCTGATGCTTGTCCCCAATGCAGCAAATGTGCTGGACGAGAAGCTGCCGCGGTTCGCGGTCACAGAGGATCAGGATCAGATCTTCGATTCGGTCCGGCAGGAGCTGGGAGAGCAGATCACCTGGGTGGATATCGGCAAGACGCTGGAGGAACACCGTAAGGAGGAGATCTACTACCGCACGGACAGCCATTGGACGACCAGAGGGGCTTACTATGCCTTTCAGAAGCTATCGGAGACCATGGGGCTTAATCAGGAGAAGACGCCCAAATGGCAGGAATATGTGGTTACGAATATATTTAACGGAGATCTGTCGGCTAAGAGCGGATACGGCGGAGGGGTCGAGGAGTCCATCTATATCTATGCTTCTGAGAAGAAGGGAGAAGAACCTCAGATCGTAGTCGAATACGCAGACGAGGGGAAGAAGACCTCTACCCTGTATGAACGTTCGAAGCTTAAGGAAAAGGATGCATATGGATTATTCTTAGGCGGCGACCACGCCAGAGTGAATATCCGTACCACAGCAGATACGACGGACCGTCTGCTGCTTGTGAAGGATTCCTACGCGAACTGTCTGATCCCGTTCCTGACGCCTTATTACAGAGAGGTGATCGTGATCGACCCGGCGTATTACAAGGGCAGCCTGGATGATATCATGGAAGAGAATAAGATCACAAGCGTATTATTCCTATATAATGGAAATACTTTTGCAGAGGATGAGAATATAAACGGGGTGCTTAGGTGATGGTAAGGCTGAACAAATACTTAAGTGATGCCGGAGTATGCTCCAGGCGGGAGGCAGACCGGCTGATCGAGAGCGGCAGGGTGACGGTTGACGGAATCCGGGCTGTTCCGGGGATGAAGGTGGAGGCCCATCAGGAGGTCAGAGTCGGGAAGAAGCTGATCGGAGGCAGCGGCGGGCGGATCGTCCTGGCGGTGAATAAGCCTGCGGGCATCGTGTGTACGGAGGATAAGAGGGAACGCAAGAATATCATCCGGTATCTGAATTACCCTCAGAGGATCACCTATGCGGGGAGGCTGGATAAGGACTCGGAGGGACTTCTGATCATGACCAACGACGGAGATCTGATCAACGGGATGATGCGGGCAAGATACGGGCATGAGAAAGAATATAAGGTGACGGTAGATAAGCCGGTGACAGACGGATTCTTAAGGCAGATGGCAGAAGGTGTCAGGATCACAGACCGGGAGAAGAAGCTTGATGCGGTGACCAGGCCGTGCAGGACGAAGGCGGCAGGCAGATATACATTTACCATTGTACTGACCCAGGGGCTTAACCGGCAGATACGCAGGATGTGCGAGGCGCTGGGATACCGGGTGACCAGACTGGTAAGGATAAGGGTCATGAATATTGAACTTTCGGGACTTAAGACGGGAGAGAGCAGAAAATTAACGGAACAGGAGTTAAAGGAATTATATGAGCGGATCGAAGAAAGACAGAATGCTGGAGCTGGTGCAGATCTTGGGTGATGCCGGACGCGCCTATTATCAGGAATCCAGGGAGATTATGAGTAATTATGAGTATGATAAGCTGTATGATGAGCTTCTGGGGCTGGAGAGAGAGCTTGGGATCACTTTGGCGGGCAGCCCTACGGTGAACGTAGGTTACGAGGTGTTAAGCGAGCTTCCTAAGGAGCGGCATGAAAGTCCGATGCTTTCGCTGGATAAGACGAAGGAGGTGGAAGAATTAAGGAAGTTCCTGGGAGATCAGAAGGCGCTGATGTCCTGGAAGCTGGACGGCCTGACCATCGTTCTTACTTATCGTGAGGGGAGGCTCTATAAGGCGGTAACCCGCGGAAACGGAGAAGTCGGCGAGGTGATCACCAACAATGCCAGGGTATTTAAGAATATTCCGCTTCAGATCGCTTATCAGGGGGAGCTGATCTTAAGAGGCGAGGCAGTGATCGGATACCGGGATTTTGAGCGGATCAATGCAGAGATCGAGGATGCGGATGCAAGATATAAGAATCCAAGGAATCTTTGCAGCGGTTCTGTAAGGCAGCTCAATAATGAGATCACAGCCAGGAGAAATGTCAGGTTCTTTGCATTTTCCCTAGTGCAGGCGGAGGATGTGGACTTCCATAATTCCAGGGCTTGCCAGATGGAGTGGCTTAAGGAGCAGGGATTTGAAACCGTTGAGTATCATATGGTCACGGCAGATACGGCGGAGCAGGAAGTTATAAAATTTTCAGAAAAAATCGTGCATAATGATTTTCCATCGGATGGACTTGTGCTAATATATGATGATATAGCATATGGTCAGTCTCTTGGACGGACGTCTAAGTTCCCGAGGGATTCCTATGCGTTTAAGTGGGCGGATGAGATCCGGGAGACAAAGCTTGTTGAGATCGAGTGGAGTCCGTCGAGGACAGGGCTTATTAATCCGGTCGCGATATTCGAGCCGGTGGAGTTAGAGGGTACGACGGTCAGCCGTGCAAGCGTCCATAATATCAGCATTATGGAGGATCTGGAGCTTGGAATCGGCGACCGAATCGAGGTCTATAAGGCGAATATGATCATTCCGCAGATCGCGGAGAACCTTACGCGGAGCGGTGTGAAGGATATCCCTGAGCATTGTCCGGTGTGCCGGGGGAGGACCGAGATCCGGCAGGTCGCCAATGCGAAGGCGCTGTACTGTACCAACCCTGACTGCCAGGCCAAGCATGTGAAGTCGTTTGCTCTGTTTGTCAGCAGAGACGCGCTGAATATCGAAGGGCTGTCTGAGGCAACTCTGGAGAAATTCATTACCCTTGGATATATCCGGGAATACGCGGATATATTCCATCTGGACAGATACCAGGATGAGATCCGGTCTCTGGAGGGGTTCGGGGAGAAGTCTTATCAGAACTTGATCGACAGCGCAGACAAGGCAAGGACGACGACGCTGCCCCGGGTGGTCTATGCGCTTGGGATCGCCAACATCGGTCTTGCAAATGCGAAGATGATCTGCAGGGAATTTGGGTATGATGCAGAAGCCATGCTTCGGGCGACGCAGGAAGAGTTAAATGAGATTCCGGGCGTCGGGGAAGTGATCGCGAAGGCGTTCGTAGATTATTTCTCCTCCGAGCTGCATGTGAGGCGGTTTCGGGAGCTTTTAGAGGAGCTTAATATCCCGGAAGAAAAGGCGGAAGAGGCGAAGCAGATATTTGCGGGGATTAATTTTGTGATCACCGGCAGTGTGGAGCATTTTGCCAACCGGGGAGAGGTCAAGGAACTGATTGAGAGTATGGGCGGCAAGGTGACGGGGTCTGTCACATCCAAGACCAATTATCTGATCAACAATGACGTGACGTCCGCATCATCTAAAAATAAGAAGGCGAACGACCTGGGTATCCCGATCATATCTGAGGAGACATTTCTTGATATGGTGCAGCAGAATACTGCGGAAGCGTAGGGAGTTAGCCAGCTGGGCTTAGGTATAGATTGAGCAGAAAGTGAGGAAAAAAGATGTCCAGTCAGGATAATCATGAGAACGATATAGAGAAAGCAGAGAATGGACAGGTAGAAGAGACCAAAAACCATGAGGACGAGTATGAGAAGATCTGTTTCGTGTGCAGGCGGCCGGAGACGGTTACGGGGAAGATGATCGACCTTCCCAACGGGATCTCCATCTGCAGCGATTGTATGCAGAAGAGCTTTGACGCTATGATGAGCGGACAGATCGATTACAGCCAGTTGATGAATATGAATATACCGGGCGTTCAGATCTTGAATATGGCGGATATGGAGAAGAACATCCCCAAGAAGCAGAAGGTCAAGAAGAAGAAGGAAGGGGAAGAGAAGAAGCCCCTGATCGACATCAGGAATATTCCGGCGCCGCATAAGATCAAAGGCAGGCTTGACGAGTATGTGGTAGGGCAGGAATATGCGAAGAAGGCCATGTCTGTGGCGGTCTATAACCATTACAAGCGTGTGGCGACTGGGACCATGGACGAGATCGAGATCGAGAAGTCGAACATGCTGATGATCGGACCGACCGGTTCCGGGAAGACGTATCTGGTCAAGACGCTGGCAAGGCTTCTTGACGTGCCGCTTGCCATCACGGACGCCACTTCGCTTACAGAGGCGGGCTATATCGGCGATGATATCGAGAGCGTGGTATCCAAGCTCCTGGCTGCGGCAGGCAATGATGTGGAGAAAGCGGAGCAGGGGATCATCTTCATCGACGAGATCGACAAGATCGCGAAGAAGAAGAATACGAACCAGAGGGATGTGAGCGGGGAATCTGTTCAGCAGGGGATGCTCAAGCTCCTGGAAGGAAGTGAAGTGGAGGTTCCGGTGGGAGCCAACAGTAAGAATGCCATGGTGCCGCTCACTACGGTGAATACGAAGAATATCCTCTTCATCTGCGGCGGCGCGTTCCCGGATCTGGATATGATCATCAAGGAACGGCTGACGAAGCAGTCCTCGATCGGCTTTGGCGCGGAACTGAAAGACAGATATGACCATGATAAGACGATCCTTGAGAAGGTTGCGACGGAAGATCTCCGAAGCTTCGGTATGATACCGGAGTTCCTTGGCCGTCTGCCGATCGTATTTACCCTGCGGGGCTTAAGCGAGGAGATGCTGATCAAGATCCTGAAGGAACCTAAGAACGCGATCTTGAAGCAGTATCAGAAGTTGCTGGCTCTCGATGAGGTGAAGCTTGAGTTTGATGACGGCGCCCTGTCTGCGATCGCGAAGAAGGCCATGAAGAAGGATACAGGGGCGAGAGCGCTTCGGGCGATCATCGAGGAGTTCATGCTGGATATCATGTATGAGATCCCCAAGGACGACAGTATCGGGCAGGTGACGATCACAAGGGAGTACATAGAAGGAACCGGCGGGCCGCTGATCATGCTGAGAGGGCAGGAACCGGCGCGGATCGAGTAAGATGAAGAATAGGATAAACAGAACACCTCATATACTCTATAAAAAGTATATGGGGTATTTTATATTATGAATGGAAATTCTTGCAGGGAGAAGATATTGTCAGAGGATTATTATGACTTTATCTCTCCGATCTATAGAGCGGTTGAACCGTCGGAGATCGGCGGGGCGGACGTCTGTGTTCAGGAGATGGATTTCGGATTTCGGGCAGTCTATGCGAACCGTGAGGGTATGGCGCCCTTATCATTGCAGTCTTACCGGTATAATTCTATACCGAACTGTTTCGAGCTGATGGATATGGAGGCGATGGATGCCGCAGGGATCAGTGTTGTCCAGACTTATCCGACGCTGAATCTACAGGGCAATGGGATCATGGTGGGGTTCCTGGATACGGGAATCGACTACCGCAACGATCTCTTCAAGAATATTGACGGCACCACTAGAATTGCCGGGATCTGGGACCAGACCATTCAGGATGGGACACCCCCGGAAGGACTGGATTACGGCAGTGAATATACAGAGGAGATGATCAATGAAGCGCTCCGCTCGGAGAATCCGCTTGAGATTGTTCCGAGTATGGATACGGAGGGTCACGGAACATTTCTTGCCAGTGTCGCGGCGGGAGGCGCGAACCTGGAGAAGAGGTTTATCGGGGCAGCCCCGGAGGCGGCGATCGCAGTAGTGAAGCTTAAGCAGGCTAAGGCTTATCTGAAAGAATTCTATGCGATCCGCCAGGATGCAACCTGCTTTCAGGAAAATGATATCATGCTTGCTTTGAAATACCTGAATGATCTCGCAAAGAAGCGAGATATGCCGCTTGCTGTCTGTGTTGCCCTGGGGACGAACTTAGGAGGGCATAACGGTTCGTCTCTTCTGTCGATGATGCTTGACGCCTATTCTTCTGTCCTGAACCGCAGTGCGGTGGTAAGCGCGGGGAATGGGGCGGTCCACAGGCATCATTTTTCCTACGAATTCAAGGATATGAATGATTCGGCAGAGGCCGAGATCCGTGTGGAAGAGGGAGTAGACGGGTTTGTCGCGGAATTGTGGACGGCGGTTCCCAATGTTATGACGGTTGCGTTCACGTCGCCTTCCGGGGAGCGGACGGGTTACATATCTATCAAGCAGGGCTATGAGTATCAGGAGAATTTTCTGTTCGATAAGACGAATATACAGGTGGAATATCGTCTGTTGTTGGAGAACAATGATTCTCAACTGATATTTATGCGGTTCAGGAATCCGGCGCAGGGAATCTGGAAAATCAACGTGAAGCCGGTGCGGATGTCGGACGGAAGATTCCATATGTGGCTCCCTGTTCAGGAATTCTTGTCCGGCGAGGTGAATTTCCTGCAGGCCGACCCGGATACCACCCTTGCAGAACCGGGAACGAGTCAGGTTGCGATGACGGTGGCTTATTACAATGGAATTGATAATACGGTTGATATTAACTCGGGGAGGGGGTATACTAGAGATGGACGGATCAAGCCGGATTATGCGGTACCTGGCACGATGGTGACCGGAGCGGGACTTAACGGAGAATTTGTGGTCAGAAGCGGGTCCAGTGTTGCGGCGGGGATCGCGGCAGGGGCATCGGCGCTTCTGATGGAGTGGGTTCTTGCACAGCCGAATCCATACGGTGTGAATTCAAGCCAGGTCAGGAATATTATCCTGCTTGGAGCGGAGCAGAGACCGGGGATGGAGAATCCGAACCGGGAATGGGGGTTCGGAGCCATGAACCTGTACCGTTCTCTGGATATCCTGAGGCAGCTATAGATTAAGCCGGATGTACCAGACACCTGTCCCAAAGGCAGGGATTGACAGTCTGTTTACAGGTTCGTTATTGGAGACAGCAAAGAATAGGAGGAATTACGATGGCAGATTTTTTTGGTGAGTTAGGGAAGAAGATCACAGATACGGCGAGTGATCTGAGTAAGAAAGCGGAGGATACGTTGGAGATCCAGAAGATCAAGGGAGAGATCCGCTCTCTCAAACGTGCCAATGAGAGGGATTATAAGGATATCGGACGTATGGTATATGAGAAGTTCCAGAAGGGAGAGGTAAGCGATACAGAATATATTTCCCTGTGTGAAGAGATCGAGAAGCGTGAGGAAGAGGTCGAGAAGCAGGAAGAACAGATCGTGAAGATCAAAGAGGAGATATAAGATGATCTCATCGATGCTCGTAATATTTGCGTCGCTTTTGGGGATTGACGTGCTGATAAAGCAGCAGGTGGAAGAGAACATAGAACCGGGAGAAGAAAAGGAGCTTGCAGGCGGAAGGATCGTCATACGCAAGGTCTACAACAGGGGATTCCTGATGAATATCCTGGATGGGAAGCCTAAGGTGGTCAGGTATGCGACGATCGTTTCGGGAATCGGGCTCCTGATCTGGGATATCCTGACATTCCTTCCGGTTCGGATTATACGGACTGCGCGTGTTGACGGGAAGGCCGGCGGTATTCGGCTCGGTATCAGAAGAGGACCATACCTCAGGCAGTTCGGCATGACCCTCTTAAGTGCCGGAGCGGCGAGCAACATCTTCGACAGACTGGTAAGAGGCAGGGTGATCGATTATATCGGGATACGGACCGGGGAAAGGCATCTCGATCGGATCACGGCAAATCTGGGAGATTGCTTCATAGCATGCGGCGGGCTTATTCTGATGCTGAGAGATTTAGTGTGTCAGTTGATTATCATACCAGGCAGAAGAACTCCTTGATCTGTCCCAGTACGATATCCATCAGCCGTGTCCGGGCTTCCACGCTCGCCCAGGCAATGTGCGGTGTGATAAGCAGCCTCCGGCTGTCTTTGATCTGAAGGAGCGGATTGTCCGGGCTCATCGGCTCTGTACACAGTACATCCAGTCCGGCCGCGGCGATCTCTCCTTGCCTCAGTGCGTCATATAAGTCTTGTTCTATGACGATCGGTCCCCGGCCAAGGTTCAGGAAGATGCAAGAGCTCTTCATCTGCCTGAACGCCGAAGCTCCGATCAGATTCTCGGTATATTGGTTCAGCGGCGCATGGACAGAGATAATATCCGATTCGGCAAGCAGCGTATCCATGGGGACTTGGCGATACCCTTCCTGAGGGGCGGCGCCTGACGGGGAGGTATAGATAACATGTGCGCCGAAGGCTCCGGCGATAGAAGCCACCCGTCTTCCGATATTGCCAAGGCCTATGATTCCCCAGGTCTTACCGTTCAGCTCATAGAAATGTTCTTCAAAATGTGTAAACAGAGTATCGCATGCGTAGCGTTCTTCTTTTACATAGTCGTCATAATACCGCAGCTTCTCTGACAGATAGAACAACATGGCGAATGTGTGCTGTGCTACAGATTCCGTAGAATATCCGGCCACATTTCTCCAGGCGATGCCGCGGCTGTCTAAGTATTCTTTGTCCAGGTTATTCGTTCCGGTAGCTGTCACACAGACCAGTTTGAGCCGGGATGCACTTCCGATGGTGTCTTCACTGACTGTAACTTTGTTCAGTACGATAACATCCGCATCTTTTACCCGTTCCGGGACTTCGGCGGGTGTGGAGAAGGGATAGCTTACAACTTCCCCTAATCGGTCGTAGCCGGACAGGTCGATATCTTCTCCGATGGTCTTCACGTCTAAAAATACGATCTTCATTCGATTACCTCCTTAAATTATGAATGATGACAGGTCTGTTTTGGATAGAAAAAAAGCGGGTGATGGGAATCGAACCCACGTATCTAGCTTGGAAGGCTAGTGTTCTACCATTGAACTACACCCGCATAACATCATCGGGGTGACAGGATTCGAACCTGCGACCTCCTGGTCCCAAACCAGGCGCTCTAGCCAAGCTGAGCCACACCCCGACAGATATTAAATTATTGTTATTTCTTTAACCGGGTTATATAATATCATCTTTTGGTAAAAATATCAAGTATTAAATAAAAAATATTAAGAATATTAAGAATACTTTAAGTTGCCACCTTCTCGACAGAGGGGTATAATTAACGACATAACAAGCGCCAAGTGAATTGCAAGTGAAAGGATGATGTGCGTGAGCAGGAGCCTGGATAGAAGTTTAGAAAGAGGATCCGTAAGACATAGAAGCAGAAGTTATGAAGGCAGAAGCTATGGAGACAGGGCTTATAGGAATAGAAATTACAGGAAGAGAAGACATTCCAAGAGGAGACAGCAGGTACGGCGTCAGATTTTCCTGATGGGATGCATGCTGATTCTGATAGTGGGAGGAGCGGCCGGTTGGTATGTGAGAAGAAGCCAGATGACAGCCGAGGTTCAGAAGATTGTGGAGGCCGAAGGAAGAGGGGGCGACCGGAAGGTCAGGCAGATCACGATAGAGGAGGAGACGGAAGAAGAGAAGGTGGCCCGTATTCGGAGAATTGCGCAGGAACAGGGATACCCGGACAGTGTGATAGAGTTGCTGGACAAGAATCCTGAGACTGTTGACTTCGTGGCGCATTATGGGGATAAGATGAATGAGCCGGGTGCGGAGACTTTGGGAGATGAATTAGTTAAGGGGCAGATCCCTAAGCTGTACCAGTGGGATGAGCGATGGGGATATTCAGTTTATGGGACAAGTATAATAGCCGTCAGCGGCTGCGGACCGACCTGTATGGCTATGGTGGCGTCGGGGCTTTTGAACGACCCGTCCATCACTCCGGCTAATGTGGCGGCGTATGCGATGGAGAATGGTTATATAGATGGGAATAATGATACCTATTGGCGGTTTATGAAAGAAGCAGGCGCCAATTGGAATATTTCCTGCTATGACGGTCAGTTGACGGAGGATCAGGTGAGGAGCGAACTGGAACAGGGACATCCGGTCATCTGTACGGTGGGACCCGGGAACTTTACACAGAACGGCCATTTTATCGTGCTGACAGGGTATGCGGACGGCAAGGTCCGGGTGAATGATCCCTTTAGCCGGAAGAACAGCGATACCGAGTGGGTATTTGCGGAGATCGCGGGACAGATCAAGGCTATGTGGGTATATTCGATAGATTGATGTCGGAGGCAGAAGTAAATTGGTTTGAGTATCACAGATTATAATATTAAGGAGATAAGAGGAAATGGCAAAAACATTATATTTGGAGTGCTACAGCGGGATCAGCGGAGATATGACGGTGGGAGCATTGCTTGATCTGGGGGCGGATCAGCGGCTTCTTGAGGAACAGTTAAGGAGCCTTCCGGTGTCCGGATTCGAGATTGAGATCAGCAGGGTGAAGAAGTCAGGACTGGATGCCTGTGATTTCCGTGTGATTCTTGATAAAGAGCATGAGAACCATGATCATGACAATGAATATCTGTATGGGCATGGACATAAGCATGAGCATCATCATCACCATGCACATACTCACGATCATATCCATCGGGGTCTTCCGGAGATCAGGGAGATCATCTTACATTCCGGTATTACAGAGCGGGCGAAGAAGACGGCGCTCGCCATCTTCCAGGTATTGGCAGAAGCCGAAGCCAAGGCACATGGAACATCCATTGACGAAGTACATTTTCACGAAGTAGGCGCGGTAGATTCTATTGTGGATATTGTGGCGGCGGCAGTCTGTTTGGATAATCTGGCCGTGGATGAAGTGATTGTACCGGAACTGTACGAGGGGAGAGGGACTGTGAGATGCCAGCACGGGATCATCCCCGTACCGGTGCCGGCGGTGGTACATATTGCCGGGGATCATGGCATCACGCTGCATATGACGGATACGGAGGCAGAGCTGGTGACGCCTACCGGCGCTGCGATCGTGGCGGCAGTGCGGACTGCAGACAGGCTTCCTAAGAGGTATAAGATCCTGCGGACCGGAATGGGAGCAGGCAAGAGGGACTACGGGAGGGCCAGCATCCTTCGGGGGATGCTGATCGAGCCGGATACGGAGGAAGCGGCGGATTTTGTATATAAGCTTGAGAGCAATATTGACGACTGTACGGGAGAAGCCCTGGGATATGTGATGGACCGTCTGTTTGAGGCGGGTGCCAGGGACGTGAATTATATTCCTGTGTATATGAAGAAGAACCGTCCGGCATATCAGTTGAATGTGCTCTGTTCGGAAGAGACAGTGCCAAGGATAGAGGAGATCATTTTCAAGGAAACGACGACGATCGGAATACGGAGAGTCCGGATGGAGCGCACGGTGATGCGCCGGGAGATCCGAACGCTTGCAACTTCTCTCGGAGAGGCGAAAGTGAAGGTATGCAGATTAGGATGCTCTGATATTATCAGGGTATATCCGGAGTATGAAAGTGCGGCGGATATCAGCAGGGAGAAGAAGCTTCCCTACCAGGATGTGTGGAGGCAGCTCCAGAAGGAGGCATGTGAGCAGATAGAGAAGTGCTATGAATAATAATTACACACAGAAGAAGGAATTATTGAGGAAACACATGGCAGAGTACATGGCAGAAGATGCGATCGTTGCATTTTCCGGCGGTGTGGACAGCAGCTTGTTACTGAAGCTTGCCTGTGATGCATCCAGAGTAACGGGCAAGAAAGCTTACGGAATTCTGCTTCACACGATGCTGCATCCCAAGGCTGAATTAGAAGAAGCGGAGAGAGTGGCACAAGAGACGGGCGCTGTCTTCCGTGTGTTGAAGATTAATGAATTAGAAGGAGCGGGGATCGGGGATAATCCTGCGGACAGATGCTATCTCTGCAAGCGGTATCTTTTTGGGGAACTTATAAGGGAGGCAGGGCAGTTGGGGGTATCCCGTATTCTGGAAGGCACGAATGAGGACGACCTGCACGTATATCGGCCGGGAATTCGGGCTGTCCGTGAGCTTGGGATCATCAGTCCGCTGGCAGACGCGGGCTTTACAAAGGCGGACGTAAGACGGCTTGCGGGAGAGTACGGAATTTCCGTATCTAAGAAGCCGTCCGCGCCTTGCCTTGCGACCAGATTTCCCTACGGCGTCAGACTCACCTATGAGGAGATGCGCAAGGTAGAGCAGGGAGAAGAGTATCTTCGAAGCCTTGGATTGGGGAATGTGAGATTGAGAGTCCATGATAAGCTTGTGCGGCTGGAGGTAGACAGAGACGATATTGGGAAGATAATGGAACGAAGAGAAGATGCAGCCGCATATCTCAGGAGATTGGGGTATGTATATATCACGTTGGATCTTGAAGGGTTTCGTTCCGGAAGTATGGATGAGGCTGTTGTAAGAGAATAAATTGAAAAAGTCCGGTTCTCCGTCATGACGACGGAAGACCGGACTTTTGACGCAGCGGGAGGGATTTGAACCCCCGGAGCCTTGCAGCTCTTCTGCTTTCGAGGCAGATGCCATCAGCCATCTCGACCACCGCTGCTTAATACTTTTTCATACCGTTATATTATAACACAAGAACTTATGAAGAGGAATACCCAATTTAATAATTTTTTGTTATAATAAGGAAAGAGGGCCGATGCACTTGCACCGGCCCCTGGAGGGGGATGAAAAATCTATCAAAATTTAAACTAATTGTCTTTAGTCGAAGTCCGGTAACCATACCTTCCTGATATGTAATGTAAAGTACGATTACCGTCTCCATTTATTTGATAGATTTATTATATAAAACAAATGTGACGCAAGTATGTCAAAATCTGGAAATGTTTATAAAATTTCTTAAGAAAATCATAAGTTGTATGAAAAGGGGATAAGAAGGATATGTCAAAGAAGAAAAAGCCCAAGATGGAATTTCGGTATTACAGGATGCCGGAAGGCAGTCCGATCCTTGCGCTGCTTGGGCAGAGATGGGTGCAAGCATACGGAAGAGATGTAGACTATCTGCATTTCCATAATTATCTGGAGATTGGGTACTGTTACTCAGGAGAGGGAACGCTTACATTGGGAGAGAGAGATTATCGGTTTACAGGGGGTGAGATCTCGATCATTCCTAAGAATTATCCCCATACGACGAACAGTGATTTGGGAACCGTCAGCAAATGGGAATATCTGTTCGTGGATGTTGACGGGATTCTGGAGGAGGTGTATCGGAAGGGCGGCAACGTCAAGCGTATGAATTATCTTCTGCACAGGATCAATTCCCGGGCAATATTCAGGGCGGTAGAGGAGGCGCCGCATCTTGCGAGGATGATCCGGGAGCTTCTTGATATTATGCGGGACACGAAGGAATTCTACATGGAAGAAGCCAAGGGGATTATGGTTGCGCTTCTGGTGAGTATCGCAAGGGAGAATCAGGGGGAGAAAGGGCCGGCGGAGATCAGCGGGAAGGTGACGACCCCTGTTTCCAGGGCATTGGATTATATTACGCTTCACTATATGGAGACGCTTAAGGTGGAAGAGCTGGCGAGATGGTGCCATATCAGTGAGACGCATTTCCGGAGAGTGTTTACTGAATTTATGCAGATGGGCCCGCTGGAATATATTAATCTGGTGAGAGTGCAGGCAGCATGCAATTATCTGAAGAATACGGATGAATCGATGTCAGATATTGCTGGGAAATGCGGTTTTACTACGCTTTCTACATTTAACCGGAATTTTAAACAGATTACGGGGGTCTCTCCCAGTGAGTGGCGGAAACGCCCGGAGAATTTTGAACAGCAGCTTTTGAAATATTGGATCCACTCGGAAGAAGGGTGGTAATTGATACCAAAGAAGGAGGAAAATATTATGTTGCCAAGACCAGAAAAGATTATATTTATGGATGGATTTGCTGCGCAGGATGCCAGAGTGGAAGAACAGCTCTGTCCGGAACTTGAGAAGGAGGAATATCGGATACAGATTGCACCAGAGAGGATCATGCTTACAGGCAGCGGGAAGACAGGGCTTTTCTATGCCCGGACAACGCTTGACCAGTTGAGAATGGTATACGGAGATATGCTTCCCTGTATGAAGGTGGCAGATCGGCCGGCTTATTCCTACCGTTCGTTCCATATTGACTGTGCGAGACACTATTTTCCAACAGACGAGTTGAAGAAGATGATTCGTATGTCGGCAGAGTTCAAATTGAATCGGTTTCACTGGCATATATCGGATGACCAGGGATGGCGTATTGAGAGCAAGTGTTACCCAAGACTTCATGAGATCGGCGCCGTACGCGGAGGAGATTATTTTGGGAATTATCATTCTGATCAGCCGGAGGGCGGTTATTACCGCAGGGAGGAAGTCAGAGAGATCGTAGATTACTGCGGGCAGTTTGGAATAGAGGTAGTGCCCGAGATTGATATGCCGGGGCATGTAACGGCGATCCTTGCGGCATATCCAGAATTATCCTGTGCTGGTGAGCCGGTGGAGGTCGGAATGAGAGCGGGAATCTTTAAAGAACTCTTCTGTGCGGGGAAGGAAGAGACTTTTGCGTTCATTCACAATCTGTTGGATGAGCTGTTGGAGCTTTTCCCGGGCAAGTATTTCCATATCGGGGGAGACGAAGCTCCAAAGGAGCGTTGGAGAGCGTGTCCGCACTGTCAGAAGCGGATGAGAGAAGAAGGCTTTCAGAATGAGCAGGAGCTGCAGGGATATTTCTGCAATCGTATTGCATCGTACCTGCTGTCAAAAGGAAGGATTCCGATTGTCTGGAATGAAGCCGTCTATGGCGGGAACCTTGATAAAGAGGCAGTAGTCCAGCTATGGACGGAGGATAAGGACGATCAGATCAAGGCACATCTTGACAAAGGAGGGAAGGCAGTCCTCTCGGTGGTAGAGAATTGCTATTGTGACTATCCCTATGGGATGCATTCTCTGAAGGATGTGTATCAGCTTAACATGAATCCGCGGGAGCTTGGCGGGCATGGGAAGGATTCTGTTCTGGGAACGGAAGTCTTGATATGGACAGAATTCATCCGCAGTCATATAATGCTGGAGGAAATGAGCTGGCCCAGATTCGCAGCTTCAGCGGAGGTTGGATGGTGCGGAGAGAAGAGTCCCGGATATGAGGATTTCAGCAGAAGGCTGGAGGTGTTGTTTCCGTTATTCGCAAAGTATGGGATCCGTGCGGCCGGAATGGAAGAGTGGGTTCCTGATGAGGATAAGGCGGCAGAACAAGCGGCGGCGTTCCAGATGAATTTCTCGGAGGAAGACAGAGAAGAAGTCCGCAGGCTGCAGGAGGATATCTAAATATAAGGGTATAGTGAAATTAATAAGAAGTCCGGCATGTACCTCTGTATGGAAACATGCCGGACTTTGTAACAGGGTTTTATTTGACAGCGCCGGTAATACCTTCTGCAAATTGTTTTTGTAATACAAAGAATACGATCATAGTAGGAATAGAACAGAACAGTACGCCCATCATGATCATACCGTAATCAATCTTGTATCCGCCGATGGTGTTGGCGATCAACATAACCATGTTCAGGGACTTTCCGTCTGTCATGATTACCTTCGGCCACAGATATGCATTCCATGCATTCATGAATGTGATAACAGCCGCCGCCGCATAGGTCGATCTCATAGTCGGGAAGAACATGCGGAAGAAGATCTGTATCTCATTCAGACCGTCGATACGCGCAGCCTCGATGATGTCGATCGGGAATGCCCTCGCGTTCTGACGAAACATCATGATCATGAACGGCGTCGATATCATCGGAAGGAAGAAACCGATCGTTGTGTTCAGAAGCTTTGCCTTCGAAAACATCTGGAACAGAGGGATCATAGTCGCAACCTGAGGAACCATCATTGCAAGCAGAAGGATAGAGAACAGCTTATCTTTCCATTTGTCATGGTAAACCTCGAATCCGTAACCTGCCAGTGAGCAGATGAACAGACATATGATCGTCACGGAGATGGCATATACGAAAGAATTGGTCATCGCACGTGCCAACGGCTGCTGGGCAACCAGATTCCGAAAGTTCTCTGCTGCGAACGCACCCGGCATCAGGCGTCCTTTGGAGATGTCGATATAGTTATTCGTAGCAGCGGATATCATCCACAGGAACGGAAACACTGAGATGATGGAGAAAATCGTCAAAAATATGTAGGTAGGAATCAGTCTGCGCTGAATCATGGATTTGTTCTTCTTCTCAGTCACGTGTATCACCTACTTTCAGATTAATAAATGCCAAGATTGCTACAATGATAAATACAAAGAATGCCATAGCGCTTCCATAACCAAAGTTCGGGGCACGCAGGAAACATGTATTGTAAATATAATGGGACATTGTGATCGTCGCGTTGGCAGGTCCGCCGTTTGTCAGGTTGACAGACTCGTCGAACAGCTGCAATGTACCGTTGATCGACATAATGAACGTCATAATAATAGTCGGTTTCAGGAGCGGTACGGTAATCCCCCAGAAAGTCTTCCAGCCGTTGGCGCCGTCGATCTTCGCGGCTTCATATACGGAATATTCAATATTCTGAAGACCGGCCAGATAGAATACCATGTTATAACCTGTCCATCTCCAGACCAGCGCAATAATGATCACCATCTTTGCCGACCAGGCGGTACCCAGGAAATTAAATCCCTGATCCAGAAGTCCTAATTTAACCAACGCATTGTTCACAAGACCGTCCTGCGCGAACAGGAAGCGGAAAATGATCGCATAGGAAACCAGAGACGTTGCGCAAGGCAGGAATACACAGGTACGGAACAGACCTTTAAAACGAAGATCCCTGTTGTTCAGAAGCTGTGCAAGCAGGATGGCGAGCACCAGCATGATCGGTACCTGGATTGCCAGATAGAAAAACGTGTTGCCGACAGAGCGAAGGAACACCCTGTCCTGAAACATACGTGCATAGTTGGAAAAACCGGTAAATCTGTAGTTGGCTCCTTTACCTGTCTGTAACGAGAGGATAAAGGCTCTTATCATGGGATAAAAACTCATGACTGCAATCATCAGGGTTGCCGGAGTGAGGAAAGCCCAGCCGGCGGCTTTCTGCTTTGCAATCAGGGTCATACCTTTCTTTTTCTGTTCCATTTTCAAACCCCCTTGGTTCTCAAAGCTTGTTACTTTTGCGGTCAAAGACCGCAATATGGTAAATTTTGTGTACAAAAAGGGAAACCGCATGGCGGTTCCCCTGCGTGTTTTATAACAACATCTTATTGATAGTAGAATTCAGCATCTGCCTGAGCCTGCTCTAAGGTTGATTCGGCATCTGCACCTGTCATGATATCCTGAATTGCTGTAGAGATAACTTCACGAACGTCATAGTAGTAAGCGCTTGTGTTGTTAGTAGGCGTCAGTTCAGCATATTCTACGATCGTAGAGTAGATCGGCTTGTCATTCCAGAATTCCTGCGGCGCCTGATAAGCTTCTGATTCGCCGGCAGGTCCCCATGTACCGATCGCACCTGTTGTAGGAAGGATGTTTGAATACAGGTCTTCGCTTCCTGCGAATGTCTTGGCAAGGAAATCGAATGCAAGGTCTGTATTCTTGCAGTTAGAGGTTACATACCAGGAAGAACCGCCGTTGTTGGAGTAGTTTGTTGCATCGGCAGTCTTAACCAGCTTAGGCATATTGGTGATCTCCCACAGACCTGATGTGTCTTCCATACCCATGATCGTAGCCATGATCCAGTTACCGTTGATAGTTCCTGCACACTGCTCATTAGTGATAGAAGATACATACTCATCCCACTCATTAACCTCATAGAAGATACCTTCTTTTACCATCTTCTGATAGATATCGATACACTCGTTCAGAGGATCGTTGCCAACCAGGTTCGGTGTGCCGTCTTCGTTGAACAGGGAAGCGCCTGCAGACTGAAGCATCATCATGATAATATCCTGGCTGTTAGCCTGTCCTGATAACATGTATTTTCCGGTCTTCTCCTTTACTACTTTACCGATCTCAATGAACTTATCCCAGTCGATATCGGTGATGTCAGCGATAGAATATCCGGCCTGGTCAAGGATGTCTGTACGATAACAGGAAACAACCGCGCCGTTATCGAATGGAACACCATAGTTCTTACCGTCGACTGTGGAGTAACTCAGCTTACCTTCTGCAAACTGTGAAAAATCGATTCCGCTGTCAGACAGGTCTGTAAATGCTTCTGGATAGAATGAAACGAACTTCTGATAGGAGTTATCCTGCATCAGAACGATGTCCGGCATAGTACCGAAATCCCCGGACTCTGCACAGGTCTGAAGCTTAGTCTCGCAGTCGTCAGACAGAGTCTCAACGACTTCCAGTTCAAACTTGTCATTCACGGTCTCCTTGTAGATCTTGCCGGCTTCTTCGATTGCCGGGATGTTGAATGCCGGATCCCAAGTCCATACAACCAACTTATCCCCGCCTGAGGAGCCGCCTTCATCAGAACCGGAATCCCCGCCGCCGGAACTGCTGTCGTCTGAACCGCCGCCGCAGGCAGTAAGTGAAAATGCCATGGCTCCTACGAGTAGTACTGAAAGTAACTTTTTCTTCATAATCTTTGTCCTCCTTTTAAAAGCACTTTTTATGAGGATATTATATCAGTATAGAGGGACAGATTGTTTGCATTATCAACTGTATAGTGTGCAAATTCGACTATAAATAGTGCTTTTGTATGAGATTTGACAAGAAGTGACATTTTTTTTGTGTTATAAGTATAAGAGGATTATGACAGAAAGACTCTGTCAGGATATCTACGTTTGATCATCTGCAGCATAGAGTCACTAAGATCCAGCAGAATCTTGATTTTTTCACGGTTTTCCGTAATGATCATGGTGTAGAAGGGAGTATCCTCCTCATAGGAGGTATAGTCATATTTGACAAGACGGATGCTTCCGCCGTTTTTCCGGTATTTTGCTACGGCGTTATGCCAGTTGGGAGCGAGGACCTCCAGGGAGTCCATATCAAGGTAATGTGCGGATCTGCGGTGCTTTTTGCCGAAGATGACGTCGATAGTCAGGTGGTTGTCTTCCAGGATGTATTCATATTCCTTCTGGCTGTAAGTGTTGTAGAAGTAATAGAGAACCACGAGAAGAAAACCCGGAAGCATGAAGCCCTGAGAGATTGTGACGCCAAGTAACAGAAGAATTGCTGCAAAAATGATCATGATTACGCGAAGGATGCCTGTCAGAGGCTTTGGTCTGCGGATTACCTGTTCTACGATCTTATAGTTGTACATGTGAAATTATCTCCTTTGCTTTTCCTGTTATCATATCAGTTAAGCTTCCGGAATTCAAGCGGTGTGATTCCGGCAGCCTTCTTAAACATTGCGATGAAATGACTGGTATCGGTAAATCCGGTTCTGCGGGCGATCTGCTGGACTTCCATATGTTGGTATGAAACCAGAAATTCCCTGGCCCGGTTGATCCGGTAGACGGTTAAGTATTCATAGACCGAGCAGCCAAGGAAGCGCCGGAACAGCCGGGAAAGATATTGCGGCGTGACATACACCTTCCGGCTTAAATCCTGTACTGTGAGTTCTGACGCGTAATTTGTTTCGATCTCCTTTAATACCGGTTCTACATATCGCTGATACAGCGGTTCTTCTGCAAGGGCGCGGGCGCGTGTGCTGTCTGTAAAATGCATCAGCAGGCGGTAGCATCTGATAGAGAGGGTCTGTGAGTCGGAGGACAGGGAATCCCAATCATCCATAATACTGTCGATCAGCGTACGGATGCGGGCGCCCTGCTCCTTTTCTATCAGCATGAAGGGTCTGTTTCCGATCATCTTGTCAATGCTTCCGCTGATGGTTCCGGCAAATGTTGCAAAAGAGGTGACCCATTCTTCTGAGACCTTCTCGTAGGAATGCTTAAGGAAGGGAGAGATCAGGATCCCTTCCCCCTGATGCAGCGTGTAGCTGCAGTCCTGGATCTCAATGATACCGTGCCCGTCTTCTGTCTGCAGATAATGATAGAGAGGATAGCCTTTGGGGCGGAACACGCGGTCCTGGATCCAGCGGTTCCCTATGGAATCGAAGATGAAAGGTTCGTTGATATGAGAATTTCTAAAATGTATCGGCATACTTGTCACCTGTTTCAAAATGTTATATTATTTAGTTTAACATACTACACTTTTTTAGGCTAGTGTATAATATAATGATGGCAGAAGGCTATTATGAAGGAGGTTATTATGAGCCATATATTTGATTATGACAAATTAAAGGATCCGCAGTATTTTCGCGACGGAAGGCTGGATGCACATTCTGATCACAGCTATTATGCGTCCGGAACAGATATGGAGGCAGGGCGTGAGACGTTCAAGGAGAGCCTTAACGGGCTATGGAAATTCCACTATGCCAGGAATTACGGATCGGCAGTTGCTGGCTTCGAGAAGATGGATTATTGCTGCAGGACATGGGATGATATTCATGTTCCGGCACATATCCAGATGGAGGGATATGATGTGCCTCAGTATGCGAACGTGCAGTACCCATGGGAAGGGCATGACGAGATCAGGCCGGGTGAGATCCCGGAGTATTTCAATCCGGTAGCAAGCTATGTAAAATATTTCACCGTACCGGAGAAGATGAAAGGCAGAAGATTATTTATCTCCTTTCAGGGAGCTGAGAGCGGGCTTGCGTTGTGGCTGAACGGTGAATTCGTAGGATACAGCGAGGATTCATTCACGCCGTCCGAATTCGAGCTGACTGATTATGTGAAAGAAGGTGAGAATAAGCTGGCGGCGCAGGTATTCAAGTGGACCGCGTCAAGCTGGTGTGAGGACCAGGATTTCTACCGGTTCTCCGGCATCTACAGGGATGTGTATCTCTATACGGTGCCGGATGTGCATGTAAGGGATCTTGAGATCCGCGCAGTGCCGGATGAGACCTTGAAGAGAGCGGCGCTTACTGTCCGTTTGGAGACGATGGTATCTGGCAGCGCCGAAGCCGGGAAGGCGGTATTTGTCCTTGAGAGAGCCGGACAGGCAGTGTTCCGGGAGGAGAAGCAGCTTGGGGAAGAGAATGCTTATTCCTTCACAGTGGAGGAACCAAAGCTTTGGAGTGCGGAAGAGCCGAATCTCTATGATCTGAGGATTGAGATCTATGATGCGGAGAGTGTACTGCAGGAGATCATCCCGGAGAAGGTTGGGTTCAGGCGTTTTGAGATGAAGGATCACATTATGACTCTGAACGGGAAGAGGATCGTATTCAAGGGCGTGAACCGCCATGAGTTCAGCGCCGTGAGCGGACGTCATGTGAGTGAAGCGGAGCTTCGCAAGGATCTGGAGACTATGAAGCGCAATAATATCAATGCGATCCGTACCTGTCACTATCCAGATGCGTCCCTGATCTACAGGCTCTGCGACGAGTACGGTATCTATATGATGGATGAGAATAACCTGGAATCCCACGGAACCTGGGATACGGGGATGATGACCGGCGATTTCAGCGAGGTGGTTCCAAATGACAGGCCGGAGTGGCTTGAGATGATGTTGGACCGTGTGAACTCTACGTATCAGCGGGATAAGAATCATCCGGCGATCCTGATATGGTCCTGCGGGAATGAATCTTACGGCGGCAGGGACATCTATGAGATGTCGCAGCTCTTCCGGAAGCTTGACCCGACCCGTCTGGTTCATTATGAAGGAGTGCATCATGACCGCCGGTACAATGACACCAGTGATATGGAGAGTCAGATGTATACGCCAGTGGAAGGGATCAAGGAATTCCTTGCCAAGGACAGAAGCAAGCCGTTTATCTGCTGTGAATACACGCATGCCATGGGGAATTCCTGCGGCGCCATGCATAAATACACCGATCTGACGGATACGGAGCCTCTGTATCAGGGCGGATTTATCTGGGATTATATCGATCAGTCCATCTATAAGAAGGACCGTTACGGAAGGGACTTCCAGGCTTACGGCGGCGACTTCGGCGAGCGTCCGACGGATTATAATTTCAGCGGCAACGGAATCGTATATGGAGATCGTGAAGCATCCCCTAAGATGCAGGAAGTGAAGTTTAATTATCAGAATATTACGGCAGAGGTCGGCCGGTCAGAGGTCAAAGTTATCAACAAGAATCTGTTCGTGAGTACAGATACCTTCGAGTGCCGGGTCACTGTGGCGAGGGACGGCAAGGTTATAAGGCGGGCTGCTCTTGAAACCTGTGTAGAGCCTCTTGCATCAGAAGTTTATGCGCTTCCGGTTCCTGAGGAGGTTGTTGCCGGAGAGTATACGGTTACGGTTTCCTTCCATACGAAGGAAGACCAGATCTGGGCGCAGAGAGGACACGAGGTTGCATTCGGACAGTATGTGTACTCGGTCGAGGATGCGTCATGTGTCTGTGAGGGCGCTTGCTGCAAGGGTTTGGCGAAGGCCTGCAGGAAGGGCGTGACAGTGATACAGAGCACGCATAATATCGGTGTGAGAGGGGAACATTTTGAAGTGATGTTTTCCATCCTGTCAGGAGGTCTGGTATCTTACCGGTACGCCGGAAGAGAGATGCTGGAGGCAGTACCGAAGCCGAATTTCTGGAGGGCGCCGGTCGATAATGACTGCGGGAATCAGATGCAGGGCCGTTATGCACAGTGGAAGATCGCAAGTATGTATATATCCCATAAAGCGCCGGGAGAGGAACTGTTTGCTCCATGCAGGCCGGAAGTCAAGGTGAATTCAGACAGCGCCGAAGTTGCGTTCACATATAATCTCTGTACGATACCGGCGGCGCAGTGCCGGGTTGCCTACGAGGTATTCGGGGACGGCTGCGTGAAGACGACTCTCACCTATGATCCGGTGAAAGAGTTGGGAGATATGCCGGAGTTCGGTATGATGTTCAAGCTGAGCGCCGATTATGATCATGTGAAATGGTATGGGCTCGGACCTGCCGAGACCTATGCGGACCGTAAGAAGGGGGCTAAGCTCGGCATCTATGAGAATCTTGTGAAGGATAATATGGCGGCATATCTTGTCCCGCAGGAATGCGGCAGCAAGGAAGAGGTAAGGTATGCGGAAGTTTGCGACCGCAAAGGCCGGGGAATGCGTTTTGCCATGACCAGTGAGAACGGACCGATGACCTTCTCGGCTCTGCCGTATACGCCTCATGAGCTGGAGAATGCAATGCATCCGTATGAGCTTCCGGAGGTGCACTATACGGTCGTGCGCGCAGCGAAAGGCCAGATGGGCATTGCGGGAGACGACAGCTGGGGCGCGCTGACGCATCCTGAATATCTGTTGGATGTGAGCAGGAAGATGGAGTTTAGTTTTTGGTTCTGTGGTATATAATATATAGAAATTAAATATTTGGATAGTTTGGCGCAGAAAATATTCTGTGCCAAATTGCCGATGAGTCTGGCTTATTGGTTAGCCGAACTTTATCGGATTAGGATTCTTTGCCAGAAGAGACAGATACTTCTCATAGTTCACCCCGTCCTCGCGCGGCACCTGCTCTCTGACTGAGTCAAGAAGGGCAAGCTCCAAGAACGTGCCGGCCGTCTCTATAACAGAAGGAATAGAATCTCCCCGCGCGATGCCGGCGGTCAGACAGGAGGCGAACAGATCCCCTGTTCCGGAATAGCTGCCGCCTACATATGGGAAAGAGGAAAGAGAAGCCCCCTCCCGGTCAATGCACAGATTCCCCATCTGCTTCGTACCGTCATCATCCTGAAAATGAATCCCGGTAACGACTACGGTCTTTGGTCCGCTGCGGCATAATTCCTGTCCAAGCTCCTGGACTGCCTGTATCAGCTCGCGATGATCCCTGCGGCCGGCCAGCGCATGATAATCGGCATCGGTCAGCAGGCATAATTCCGTCAGATTGGGTGTAATGATGTCGGACATGGAAACCAGTCTCTTCATCTGTGACAGAAGAGATAGGGTATACATACAGTAAGTATCTCCGTCGTCGCCCATCACCGGGTCCACCAGGAGAAAGGTATCCGTTTTCTTAAAGGTATCCACAAATCGGAAGATCTGCCGAATCTGTTCCTCGCTTGCAACGAATCCGGTATAGATCCCGTCAAAATGCTGCCCCATCTTCTCCCACTCCGAACGATAATATTCCATCTTGTCGGTATAATCATCACAGTAGTAACTTGGATATCCTGTCTGGGCGGTCAGCAGTGCAGTCGGAAGGGGGCATGCCTGCACACCCATCACAGAGAGCACAGAGATGGCGGCGGTGAGGGAACACCGCCCAAAGCCCGACAGGTCATTGATCACAGCAATTTTTTTCGTCATAATATATCATATCCTTCTCACATGAATCTTGATGTACATTTTCTAATGTTAACATCAAACTGGATACTTTAAAAAGTCCAGATGCAGATAAAATAGACAGGCCAGTCCGTTCGATTCGAAATAAGTTAAAATATTATCTTGACATTCTATGATAACTAGGCTATAATGAATATCGTTGTAAATAACCTTGTGTTTTATGTGGGCGTAGCTCAGCTGGATAGAGCGTTTGGCTACGGACCAAAAGGTCGGGGGTTCGAATCCTCTCGCCCACGCTTTAAGTCCTTGCAGATTGTCTGTGGGGACTTTTATCATATCGGCAGATTGTTTGCCGGGAGAGGAATTCTTTGATGGAGAAGAAGAAGATCAACTGTGAGGTGTGCAGGAATAACTGTGAGATGGAAGTGGAAGTGGATGACAAAGAAGTAATCGACGTCACGGGCAACGGATGTATGAAGGGATATATTTTTGCGCAGACTGCAGTTTCGGAGATGTCAGAGTAGGGCATTTCTTGAAGTTTTTGGCGGATATGACGCTATTTTTTGTAGACATTTACGCCAAAATATACTAAGATATTACTATCGTCAGCAATTTTAAGGAAGGAAGGGAATCATTAACTATGAAGAGAAATGTTATTGTTGGACAGTCAGGAGGACCAACGGCAGCGATCAATTCAAGCCTTGCCGGAGTTTACCGCACAGCGAAGGATCGTGGAGCGCAGAAGGTATATGGTATGCTTCATGGTGTACAGGGTCTGTTAGAGGAGAGGTATATCGATCTGTCAGATCACATCAAGACAGAGTTGGATGCGGAATTATTGAAGAGGACGCCGGCGGCATTTTTAGGTTCATGCCGGTACAAGCTGCCTGAGATTCATGAGAACCGCGAAGTATACGATAAGATTTTTGAGATTCTTGAGAAGCTGGATATTGAAGCCTTTATCTATATCGGCGGCAATGATTCCATGGATACCATCAAGAAGTTGTCTGATTATGCGATCATTACAGGATTTTCAACGAGATTTATCGGATGCCCGAAGACGATTGATAACGATCTGGCACTGACAGACCATACGCCGGGCTACGGAAGCGCTGCAAAATACATCGGAACATCTATGAAAGAGATCATCCGTGACGGATTCTGCTTAGAGCATGAGAAGGGAATCGTTACGATCGTAGAGATCATGGGACGTAATGCAGGCTGGCTTACAGGTTCAGCAGCCTTGTCCATGGGTGAGGACTGCGAGGGTCCGGACCTGATCTATCTGCCGGAGATCGAGTTCGACATTCATTCCTTCAGCGCGAAGGTTAAAGCACTGGTAGAGAAGAAGACGTCTATCGTAGTTGCGGTTTCTGAGGGGATCCGCACAGCAGACGGCACCTATGTATGTGAGCTTGGCAACAGTATCGACTTTGTCGATGCATTCGGACATAAGCAGTTATCAGGAACAGCGTCTTATCTTGCAAGCTTTATCGCGGGCGAGATCGGATGCAAGACTCGTGCGATCGAGCTCAGTACCCTGCAGCGTTCCGCATCGCATGCGGCATCCCGCGTAGATATCCTGGAAGCATATCAGGTAGGCGGTGCGGCAGTGAAGGCAGCGGACGAGGGAGATTCCGGCAAGATGGTAGTCCTGCAGAGATTGTCCGATGATCCGTATCAGTGCGGAACTGAGGTGAAGGATGTCCACAAGATCGCCAACGATGAGAAGCTTGTTCCGAGGGAGTGGGTGAACGAAGAAGGTACCTATGTGACGAATGAGTTCATTTCCTACGTGAAGCCTTTGATCCAGGGAGATGTGTCACCGGTTATGGTTGACGGTATTCCGAGACATCTGCTTACACCGACAGAGTTAAGCTATAGATAGACCTCTGTAAAAGACGGTTTTTCAATTCCCGGCAGCAAGACAGAATCAGATCTGTTCTGCTGTCCGGGAATTTTTATTTTATTTTCCAAAAAATACTTGTATTTTCAGATGAAATCGAGTAATATATAAATCACTCTAATATTCAAAAGAATCTTTTAAATCTGGTAATTCGATATTCGATTTTCCCGTTAGTAATTTTAATAATCTGGCAAAGAAAAAGAGGTGATGCAAGTGGCATCAAAAGAAGAGTATGACGTATTGCGTCTGATTGAGCACGGACAAACCTGTTATATCAGTTCAGAATGTGTGGAGGGATGGATACTGGCCGGTTGGCTTAAAAGTCAGCCAGGAATCCCCAAGGGCCGCCTGTTTGCCCTGATCCGGGATCTCACAGGGCAGTTGGGGATGCTCCATAAGTGCAGGAAGAAGCCTTGTTATCAGTATGTCAATCCGTACAGCATCGTGGTCACGGAAGAGGGGAGATTGTATTTCCTTGACCTGGAGGCGGGTTCTAACGAAAAACAGTTAAAATTCATGCAGAAGCGTGCTGTCCGGGAATGTTTTCTTCCGGCAGAGGAGGCGTACTACCAGAAGGCAAGTACCGGGCTTGACATCTATGGGGCGGGGAAGACCATCCAGTACATTCTGGCGGTTACGGTACCGCAGCCGCCGCTTAACAGGCGGGAGGAAAGAAGATTTCGAAATATCATATCAAAATGTCTGAAATATCAATCTAAATTGGCATATCAAAATGCAGCAGAAATTCGCAGAAATATTCCGCAATATCGAAAAAAGATAAGACACAGCCGTATCAGCAGAAGAAAGAAGGCCTTCATGATCGGCGGTGCAGCGTTGTTCCTTGCGGCGGCGTGGAAGCTTCAGGATTGGATTCAAATGGGGCGGCATCAGGCAGTAACCCAGGCATCACAGGAAGACCTGAAAACTCAGGAAACCGGGGAACCGCAAGAAGAGCTGACAGAAGAATACAGATCTTATATGGAGCTTGCAATGGCGTACATCCTGGATGTGGAAGACTATGAGAAGAGCATCCGTTATCTTGAGAAGATTAAGAATGACTATACACCGGCAGAGGATCTGCAGGAGGTAGTGGAGACACTTCTGGGGAGAAGAAAGGAGCCCGCAGAACTGGATAAACACTTGAAGGCGCTGGAGGAAGCGGCGCCAAAGGAAGGCCGCGAACGATGGTACCGGTGTCTGATCAGGGGCTACGGGTCGCTGAATACGAGACGGTCTTCTGAGTCCATTCTCCGGCTGGGCAAAGCCTGTCTGGACGAACTGGGCGAAGAGAGCGAAGAGTCAAAGGAAGTGAAGGAGTATATGGCTTCCGCCTGTGAGAGGGTGGAGGAATCAGAAGAGGCTGCGCGTATCTATGAAGAGCTGTTGGAACAGACGGAGGATAATGGGAAGAGAGAAGAGATCTACAGGAAAATTATTGTATTATATGAGAGTTGCGGACAGAATGACCGGGCATTGGATGCCTGCATTCGGGGAGTCGGGGAGCAGACAGATTCAGAGGGGCTTAAGATCATGCATATCCGGCTGCTGTGTCAGGACAGCGCCGTAGACCGCGGGCTGTGCGTCCAGACAATACAGGGATATATCAGCCAGAGCAGGGAGATTCTTGAGATGGAAGAGTTTCAGAAGCTGCAAAGAGAATATGAAATACAAGTGGAGGGTGATCACGTATGGGTAGGAAGATGAAGAATATTGTTGCGTTGTTGGTAATACTGGGATTGATCTACTGGCAGCAGCCGCCTGCCGTTAGACCGGCATATGCCTGGGATGAAGGCAGCGGAGAGCAGAATATAAGCCCGGACCAGGAGACGGCTGCAGATTCGGATGGATCATGGGAAGAGGAGGATGAGATATCAGGAGGAACAGAAGAAGGAGATACATCGGAGAAGACAGAAGAATCCTTGGATGAATCGGATGAGAAAGAACCCCAGGGAGAGACAGAAGGGGAAGACAAGGAAGACAAAGAAGACAAAGAAGACGAACCGCCGATAGAATGCTTCAAGACGGTCATCCCGCCGGAGGACGGGCAGAACGGGTATTACATGACCAGACCGGAAGCAGAAGTGCGTCATAACAGCGAGAGAGGGGTTACCAGATACTGCTTTACTGACAGCAGCGGGCGCAGGGAAGAAGGCGGGCTGACGGAAAAAGACGGCAGCTTTAAGATCGGAAGGGAACGTTTCCTTGAAGGCAGCAATCATCTGTCGGTATGGATGGAGGATGAAGCAGGAAAACGTGTGGAAGAATATGCGTTAGAGAAGACTTTTCTGGTTGATACGCAGCCGCCGTCAGTCAGGATCCGGACGCCTATGGGAGCAGAAGCCTGGTATCAGAAGGAGGTTTTCATCAATGCGTCCGGTGAGGATGGCGTCAGGGGGAGCCAGATTGAAGAGATTGCCTGCTTTGTGGGCAGCCAGAAGATCGGAAGCAGCAAGGAGTCTTCTGCCGGTTTCCTGATCTCCTGTGCGTCAGCAGGCGGGCAGGCGGTTCCGGTAACGGTGAGAGTGACAGACCGCGCCGGAAATATCGCAAGAGAGACGTGCGGTCTCTATATCGATCAGCGTCCGCCCAGAACAGCGGTGGAAGGGGTGTCAGACTACATGATCACCAGTGAACCGGTGGAGGTTGAATATCGGATAGAGGAGGAGAACGCTGTCGGGAAAATGGAGGCAGGCGCCAGATGGGAGGATCCCAGAGGACGGGTCATATATCTGGCGGCAGAAGAGTGGAAGGAAGAAGAAGGTGGCAAAAGTGCACGGCAGACCTTGAATGAGGACGGAATCTATCAACTGAGCGTCAGCGCATGGGATCAGGCAGGATATGAGGGCAGCAGCAAGGGACAGGTGATCATAGACAGTGAGGATCCGGTCATCCGCCATGTAGATGAGCTGGACGGGCAGTATATGAAGAGCTTCTGCTGGGAATATCCGGCGGAAGAGACGGTAGAGGACTTTACCAGCTATACTTACTCCGTGTGTCTGGACGGCAGGCCATATCATATCGGAGAGAATATCTTAAGAGAAGGGAAGCATGTATTAGAGGTACAGGCGGAGGATTCTGCCGGGAATAAGGGCAGGGCGGAGGCGGAATTTGCCATTGACCGAACGGCGCCCCGGATCATATTCGGAAATGCCAGGGACGGACAGATCTACGAGGAAGCAATGAATTTTGAAGTATCGCTTGAGGATCAGGAAGATTATATCGAGGAAATTCGGATCAATGGGAAATTACAGAAGACCACCGCTGAGAAAAAGACCTATTCCTATGAGGTAAAAGAGAGCAGGGACTACGAAGTCCTGGTGAAGGCGTATGACAGAGCCGGCAACTGTGCGGTATCACGGATGGATTTTACAGTGGCGCATAAGCAGAGCCTTCTTAACAAGTTTGCAGGACCGATCAGGAAGATGCTGGGAGTTCCTGTTCAAGAAAGTACGAAGGATCAGGTGCTCCGGGAGCAGGAGGAGACAGGTGCAGAACCGATCCGCAGAGGCGGTATCGTTCTCCTTGGACTTGCGGGTACCGGATGTATAACTGCCATAATCTGGCGGAGGAATACACTTCTGCTGTTGGCGGGCAGGCTTACGAATATTTGTAAAAAACAGTTGTGAAGTTCGCTTTGTTATGATATAGTTATAACAGTTGAATAGCAGTGTTGAGATAGGAGAGCGAATGAGGGCAGCAGAAGTGTTGTTGTGAAGTTTGCTCTTTTTTTCCGCAGGCAGCCAGTACAGCATTGCGTGATTAACGGTGAATTCAGCAGCGCTGTACCAGAGGAGAGTAGAGATGGACAGGAAGTATTATGATGCGATCGAGGGGAATCCGGTCGTCGCGGCAGTGAAAGATATGGAAGGCCTCAGGATATGCTGCAGGCTTGAGGATATCAAGGTGGTTTTTATCTTGTTCGGCGATATCTGTTCGATCGGAGAGATTGTAAGCCAGGTGAAGGAGACGGGACGGATGGCCATGGTCCATGTGGATCTGATCGCGGGCTTAAGTTCGAAGGAAGTGGCGGTTGATTTTATCAAGAAGAATACGCAGGCAGACGGGATCATATCAACGAAGCCGTCTCTGATACGAAGAGGGCGGGAGTTGTCCCTGTGTACGGTCCTTCGGTACTTCCTGATTGATTCCATGGCATTGGAGAGTATCAGGCAGCAGCAGTCTATTGTGAAGCCGGACTTTATAGAGGTGCTTCCGGGACTGATGCCCAAGGTGATACAGAAGATCTGCAGAACATCCAGGACGCCTATTATTGCGGGCGGCCTGATCACAGACAAGGAAGCTGTGATGGGAGCGCTTAACGCAGGGGCGATCGCGGTATCTACGACGCACCAGGATGTGTGGCGGATGTAGGATAGACGGAAGCTGTGATATACGGCAGATACAGGATACATGCAGGTGTAGAATAAGAAGCGGATGTGGGTTTTAGAAGGTGCAGACAAGAGAACAGGAGGAGAAGTATGGCCAAATATGTAATGGCATTGGATGCCGGAACGACCAGCAACAGGTGTATTCTTTTTAACGAGGCAGGCGGGATGTGCAGCGTTGCCCAGCGGGAGTTTAAGCAGTATTTCCCCAAGCCGGGCTGGGTGGAGCATGATGCCGATGAGATCTGGGCGAGCCAGATGGGAGTAGCCGTGGAGGCGATGAATATGATCGGAGCAACGGCAGAGGACATTGCCGCGATCGGGATCACCAACCAGAGGGAGACAGCGATCGTATGGGATAAGAATACGGGAGAACCTATCTATCATGCGATCGTCTGGCAGTGCCGGAGAACGTCGGAATACTGTGATTCTCTGAAGGAGAAGGGATTGACAGACAAGTTCCGGGAGAAGACCGGGCTTGTGATCGACGCGTATTTTGCGGGGACGAAGGTGAGATGGATCCTGGATCATGTGCCGGGAGCAAGGGAGAGAGCCGAGAGAGGGGAGCTTCTGTTCGGAACAGTAGAGACCTGGCTGATCTGGAAGCTTACGAAGGGTGCGGTCCATGTGACAGATTATTCCAACGCTTCCCGCACCATGCTTTTTAATATCAATACACTGGAATGGGATGATGAGATCTTAGAAGAGCTGAATATTCCCAGATGCATGCTTCCGGAGGCGAAGCCTTCAAGCTGTGTCTACGGTGAAGCGGATCCATCCTTCCTTGGCGGGCCGATCCCGATCGCCGGGGCGGCAGGCGACCAGCAGTCGGCGTTATTTGGGCAGACTTGTTTTACGGCGGGGGAGGCCAAGAATACGTATGGAACAGGATGCTTCCTGCTGATGAATACCGGAGAGAAGCCGGTGTTCTCGAAGAACGGACTGGTCACCACCATAGCCTGGGGACTTGACGGCAAGGTGGATTATGCCCTTGAGGGATCGATCTTCGTGGCAGGAGCGGCAATCCAATGGCTGAGAGACGAGATGCGTCTGATTGATTCGGCTGCGGATTCGGAATATATGGCGAAGAAGGTGAAGGATACCAACGGGTGCTATGTGGTGCCTGCATTTACAGGGCTTGGGGCGCCGCACTGGGATCAGTATGCGAGAGGAACCATCGTGGGGATCACCCGCGGAGTGAATAAGTATCATATTATCCGCGCAACCTTAGAATCCCTGGCCTATCAGGTTAATGATGTACTGGCGGCGATGAAGGCGGATTCCGGTATTTCTCTGGCGTCACTGAAGGTAGACGGGGGCGCCAGCGCCAATGATTTCCTGATGCAGACACAGGCAGATATTATCAACGCCCCGGTGCAGCGTCCGCAGTGCGTCGAGACGACAGCTATGGGAGCTGCGTATCTGGCGGGCCTGGCAGTAGGCTACTGGAAGAGCAGGGAAGACGTGCTTAAGAATTGGGCGATCGACCGGACCTTCGAACCTGCGATCGCAATGGAAGAACGGAAGAAGAAGATCAAGGGCTGGAATAAGGCTGTCAAGTATGCCTATGGATGGGCGAAGGACGAGGAATAAGGAATGCTGACCGGGCAGCCGGACAGATGAGAATAATTGAAGAGAGAATTGCACGAGAGAAGAGTCAGGCAATCACCGCATTGAGAGAGATGCGTCTGTTTGCCGACTCTTTTT
>CANDQP010000009.1 GCA_947388185.1 uncultured Dorea sp.
CCATGCTTACACAGGCGATCAGATGACTCTTGACGGACCGCAGAGAAAGGGTGATTTAAGAAGATCACGTGCAGCAGCAGTGAATATCGTACCTAACAGCACAGGTGCAGCTAAGGCTATCGGTCTTGTTATTCCTGAACTGAACGGCAAGCTGATCGGAGCTGCTCAGAGAATTCCTACGCCTACAGGATCAACAACTATCCTGACAGCAGTTGTTGAAGGCAATGTAACAGTTGATCAGATCAACGACGCTATGAAGGCTGCTTCTAACGAGTCCTTCGGATACAACACAGACGAGATCGTATCCAGCGATATCGTTGGTATGAGATATGGTTCATTGTTCGATGCTACACAGACAATGGTATGCCCATTAGACAACGGAACAACAGAGGTTCAGGTTGTATCATGGTATGACAATGAGAATTCTTACACAAGCCAGATGGTAAGAACAATCAAATACTTCTCTGAATTAGCATAATTCTGGAATACCCAAAGGGTCCGGTCTGATTAAGGACCGGATCCTTTTTCAACATGATGACAATTAATATCTAGGAGGCAATTTACATGCTCAATAAGAAATCAGTAGATGATATCAATGTAAAGGGAAAAAAGGTACTGGTAAGATGCGACTTTAACGTACCGCTTATCGATGGGAAGATCACAGACGAGAACCGTCTGGTGGCAGCGCTTCCGACGATCAAGAAGCTGATCGCGGACGGCGGGAAGATCATTCTCTGTTCACATCTCGGCAAGCCAAAGGGAGAGCCAAAGCCGGAGTTATCTCTTGCACCGGTGGCGAAGCGTCTGTCTGAGCTTCTTGGTCAGGAAGTAAAATTCGCGGCAGATCCAGAGGTTGTCGGCGCGAACGCTAAGGCAGCGGTAGATGCGATGCAGGACGGAGAAGTAGTTCTTCTTGAGAACACCCGTTACAGAATAGAAGAGACGAAGAACGGCGAAGCATTCAGCAAGGATCTTGCTTCTCTGTGTGATGTGTTCGTGAATGACGCATTCGGAACCGCGCACCGTGCACATTGTTCTAACGTGGGTGTGACCCAGTTCGTAGACACGGCGGTAGTAGGTTACTTAATGCAGAAAGAGATCGATTTCCTTGGAAATGCAGTCAATAACCCGGAGAGACCGTTTGTAGCGATCCTTGGCGGAGCGAAGGTATCCAGCAAGATCTCTGTGATCGAGAACCTCCTTGACAAGGTGGATACCCTGATCATCGGCGGCGGTATGTCCTATACCTTCTCCAAGGCACAGGGCGGAAGCGTCGGCGGTTCTCTGCTGGAAGCAGATTACTGCGAATATGCGCTGAACATGCTGAAGAAGGCAGAGGAGAAGGGCGTGAAGCTGCTGCTCCCTGTTGATACAGTGATTGCAGATGATTTCTCCAACGATGCGAACAGCAAGGTAGTAAAGGCCGGAGAGATTCCGGATGGATGGCAGGGTCTTGATATCGGACCGGATACGGTGAAGATCTTCTGTGACGCCGTACAGGATGCCAAGACGGTTGTATGGAACGGACCGATGGGATGCTTTGAGATGCCGAAGTTCGCGAACGGTACAGAGGCAGTTGCCAAGGCTCTGGCAGATACCAAAGCAACGACGATCATCGGCGGCGGTGATTCCGCAGCGGCAGTCAACCAGTTAGGCTACGGCGACAAGATGACTCACATCTCAACCGGCGGCGGCGCCTCCCTCGAATTCCTCGAAGGCAAAGAGTTACCAGGTGTAGCGGCGGCTAATGATAGGTAAAAAGCTTGGCGAGGTTTTTTCGAGCCTAGCGTTTACCTAGTTCACTGAACTTGGCGAGGTTTTTTACGAGCCTAGAGAAGTGAACATCCCCCGGTGAAGGATGAACTTAGTAAAGTGAAATCATTCAAACTTTCAACAATAATACAGAATAGGAGACCCACAAACATGGCAAGGAAGAAAATTATAGCAGGCAACTGGAAGATGAACAAGACTCCAAGCGAGGCAGTTGCTTTAGTAGAGGAATTAAAACCATTAGTAGCGAACGACGAAGTCGACGTAGTATTCTGCGTACCTGCAATCGACATTGTTCCGGTTGTAGAGGCTGCAAAGGGCACCAACATCCAGGTTGGGGCAGAGAATATGTATTTCGAGGAGAGCGGCGCTTACACGGGAGAGATCTCCCCGAACATGTTGGTAGATGCAGGCGTAAAATACGTTGTTCTCGGCCATTCCGAGAGAAGAGAGTATTTCGGCGAGACCAACGAGGATGTGAACAAGAAGGTCCTGAAGGCATTCGAGCACGGTATTACTCCGATCATGTGCTGCGGCGAGACATTGGAGCAGAGAGAGCAGGGCGTGACTATGGACTTCATCCGTCAGCAGGTGAAGGTTGGATTCCAGAACGTAACGGCAGACCAGGCTAAGACGGCAGTGATCGCGTACGAGCCGATCTGGGCGATCGGAACAGGCAAGACGGCTACAACCGAGCAGGCTCAGGAAGTATGTGCAGGGATCCGTGCCTGTATCGCAGAAGTATATGATGATGCGACAGCGGCAGAGATCCGTATCCAGTACGGCGGATCGGTAAATGCAGCTACAGCGGCAGACCTGTTTGCGCAGGCAGATATCGACGGCGGCCTTGTGGGCGGTGCTTCTTTGAAGGCTGATTTCGGTAAGATCGTTAACTATAAATAAACGCGCGTCTGTGAATACTGATTGTTAAAGAACGATGAAAATGGGGATATTGAAGGAATGTAATTCCTTTGATATCCCTTTTTGGTTCCTTGAACAATTGGAAATATTTCTTTCAATACAGATATTCGTGTGATACAATCAGTAGAGAGAGATAAGATAAGGAAGCTGCTAAGCAAAAGGAGAAGAACATGGGAATATTTTCATTTCGTAATAAGAATAGGAGAGAGACAGAAGAAGAATGAAGATACTCTGGATGTCTTGTACCGCATAGACTTGGAAGACACCTTGTATGAGCTTAAGTGCGCGCTGATCGAAGAGGATCTGGAATCGGCGGAAGAGCTGGAAGAAGAGCTCCTGGATATGCTGGAAGGATAACATTAGAAAAGAGGGAAAGAGCAATGAGCACTTATTATGAGATATTAGGAGTAAAACAGGGGGCGGGGCAGGCTGAGATTAAGAAAGCATATTTCTCGCTGGTCAGGCAGCATTCACCGGAGAAGGAGCCGGAGAAATTCCGGGAGATCAGAGAGGCTTATGAACACTTGAAGGATGCGCCGGAAGATCAGGGGCCTGTATTTACTCTGCCGAAAGATCCAGGGGCCGCAAAATTCTTAAAACAGATTCAGATCTACCAAAAAGCCGGAGATGATGAACGGTTTCGGGATGCGTGTGAAGAGGCCCACAGGATTTTCCCGGAGGAGATACAGTTCCTGTATCTGCTGACATATGCGCGCCGAAGAGCCGGTAATACAGGAAAAGCAGTAAAAAGCGGTGAAGAATTGGTGGCAAAAGATCCGGACAATAAGTGGTTCTGGCAGGAACTGGCTTTTTCCTATCAGGAACGCGGATATACGCGCAAGGCGTTTGGCGCGTTTGACAAAGCGTATGAGCTGGGATGCCGGGACAATGATTTTGTTCTGGAATTCTCCCTGTCCTGCAGCTCTTACGAACAATATGACCGGGGAATCCATGTGCTGACAGAATTTATCGGCAGCGGCAAGCGATGGAAGAGAGAAGAGATCCCGCAGGTCCTGGAGGGATTTTCAGGACTAATGACAATGATTATGTTCACAGATGGGGATCTGTCGGCGGTGCTTAAGCTTTTTAAGGCTTTTCTTGAGCAATACAGTATCTATGCGGAGGAGAATATGGATATTCTGTCTCAGATCGTGACAGTGATGATTCTTCATCCGGCACTGAATGATAGACAGAACCATCCTGTGATCCAGGAGATTATAGAGCTTTTTTCGGCGGCGAGCCATTCGGAATTCGGGAGAAACCTGGTAGAAGAGCTCGAAGAAAGGAGACGGGATAATCTTTTCCGTGAAGATTCCAGACTCAGCGAGACCATGCGAATCTGTTCGGACGTATATTTTATGGTGGATGATAGGCCTTCGGACATCCGGACATTTGAAGAATTGGATATGAAGCTTTGTATGATCGAAGAACGGCAGGATATTCTGCCCCAGCTTGATATAGTCGAGGCAGAATATCCGGAATATTTTAAGAGGCTTGAAGACTTCGCAAGGCGGTTAAGAGAGAGGAAGAACCTGGAATATCTGAAAGACAGCTTGCTGAAACAATACTGCCGTCTGGAACCATATATAGGAGGCGGTATGTATTTTGAACGGTATCCCCAGGAAAGGACGAGAATTGAGGGAACAGTAGTCTATGAGGATGACACGCCGTATGTGAGAAAAGAAAAGAAGATTGGGCGGAACGCCCCGTGTCCGTGCGGAAGCGGGAAGAAATATAAACACTGCTGCATGAAAAAGAAAGAAGGGAAGTAAAATGGAACGCACACAGCTTGAAACGATTGTTCAGAGATTATACGCCGGGATGGAAGGCAATCAGGTCATTGTAGAAAATGAGGATGGGGCAGGGAGACCGTTGAGGATGTTCGACGAGCCTCTGATCGGAATCGGCTCTGCCTCTGATCCGCTGTTTGACGAGTATAAGAAGCCGGAAGCGGTCGGGCCCTGGCACCGCTCGCCGAAGGAGTGGCTTGCAGAAGCGCAGACGGTGATATCCCTGTTCTTTCCGATCAGTGAAGAAGCGAGGAAGAGCAATCGGGGACTCCCCGAAGAGCCGTCGCTGGAATGGCTTTACTGCAGGATAGAGGGGAATGAATATCTGCGGACGTTCATTGCAGGACTGCGGGACAGTCTGCGCCAAGAGGGGTACTTGGCCTGCGCTCCGTCGCTGGATGAAAGGTTCTGTGCCTTCATGAATCAGAAGCCGGACACGGATTCTGAGACGGAGGTATACGGAAGCATGTGGTCGGAAAGGCATGCAGCGTATATCTGCGGGCTTGGTACGTTCGGCCTGTCTAAGGGAATCATTACGCGCAAGGGGATGGCGGGCCGGTTCGCCAGTCTTGTGACATCCCTTGAATTAGAGGCAGATGTGCGGCCGTACCAGGGGCTCTATGATTACTGTATCCAGTGCGGTCAATGTATAGAGCGTTGTCCGGTTCATGCGATCTCGGCAGAAGGGAAGGAGCATCCGCCCTGTCATAATTGGCTGCTGCATGTAAAGAAGCATCATGCGCCCCGTTTAGGATGCGGGAAGTGCCAGACGGCAGTGCCCTGCGAGTGCGGCATACCGGGTCTGACGGATAGAAATTAAATAATTTTTTAACGAAATTTATTTTAAAATAGGACAAAGTATTGTATAATATAAGACCGAAAGGGGTTTTGACATGATTTATAAAGAGATACCAATACGGGAGGAAGGTTCTGCCGAGTATGCGAGACTTCAGGTCTATATCCAGGATACGCCCCATGACGGGAGTCTTAAGGTGAAGAGGCGCCCGCTGATCCTGATCTGTCCGGGCGGCGCATATATGCGGACCAGTTACAGAGAGGGTGAGCCGACGGCGCTGCATTTCTTAAGCAAGGGGTATCATGCCTGCGTGCTGCGTTATTCGGTGGCGCCGGTTCATTTCCCGACACAGGTCTTAGAAGTCGGCCGGTCAGTGAAGCTCATTCGGGATCATGCCGCAGAGTGGAATGTAGATGCGGACAGGATCGTCGTGCAGGGATCGTCGGCAGGGGGACATCTTGCGGCAAGCTACGGCGTCTTCTGGAATCAGGACTTTCTTGCTTCAAGGCTTCGGGCAAAGACAGAGGAGTTAAGGCCAAGGGGGATCATGCTGAGTTACCCGGTCATTACTGCGGATCCGAAGTATGCGCATACAGAGAGCTTCGAGATGCTGTTGGGGGATGAGTATGAATCGGCGTCAGAGAAGGTATCTCTGGAGAAGCAGGTGACAGAGTCGACGCCTCCTTGTTTCCTCTGGCACACGATGGAGGATGAGACGGTGCCGGTAGAGAATTCACTGCTGTTTACAATGGCGCTTCGAAGGGAGAATATTCCGGCAGAGCTGCATATATTCCCCAGGGGAGCGCACGGCTTAAGCCTTGCGAGCCCTGTTGTGGAACGGGAGAACGGGGAAGGCGTGCAGGCTGAGTGTGCGAGGTGGATCGATCTGGCAGACGCATGGCTTGAGAGGTTATTTGGGTAGATGGAATATGAAAAATGTTGAGCAAAGGAGTGTTACGTTATTATGAACAAGAAACCAACGGTACTGATGATATTGGATGGCTACGGACTGAATGAGAAGAAAGAGGGCAACGCCGTCTTAGAGGGCAGAACTCCGGTTATGGACGGGCTTATGGCCGAGTGTCCGTTTGTCAGGGGCAATGCAAGCGGCATGGCGGTAGGGCTTCCTGACGGACAGATGGGCAATTCCGAGGTGGGGCATCTGAATATGGGCGCCGGACGCATCGTATATCAGGATCTTACCAAGATCACCAAGGCGATCCAGGACGGGGATTTCTTCGAGAATCCGGCGCTTCTTGCGGCATGTGAGAATGTCAAGAAGAATAACAGTGCGCTCCACATGTACGGCCTGGTGTCCGACGGCGGTGTGCACAGCCACAATACACATATCTACGGGCTTCTGGAGCTGGCGAAGCGCCAGGGGATTGAGAAGGTATATGTACACTGCTTCTTAGACGGACGTGATACGCCTCCGGCTTCCGGCAAGGAATATGTAGAACAGCTCGCGGCGAAGATGGAAGAGATCGGTGTGGGCGAGGTAGCGACCGTGATGGGGCGTTACTATGCGATGGACCGTGACAACCGTTGGGACCGTGTGGAGAAGGCATACCGTGCCCTGGTTTATGGGGAAGGCGAGACGGCGGTAAGCGGCCCGGAAGGTATTCAGGCCTCTTATGATAATGATTCGAAGGTTGAGTTCGTGCTTCCGACCGTTGTTACGAAGGACGGCGCTCCGGTTGCGACCATCAAGGATAATGATTCGATCATCTTCTTTAACTTCCGTCCTGACCGTGCAAGAGAGATCACCAGGACCTTCTGTGACGACGGGTTCACAGGCTTCGACAGAGGCGAGAGGGTGAAGACCTGTTATGTGTGCTTCACGGAGTATGATGTGACGATAGAGAATAAGCAGGTGGCGTTCGTCAAAGAGGAGATCACCAATACATTCGGCGAGTTCCTTGCTTCCAACGGGAAGAAGCAGGCGCGTATCGCCGAGACAGAGAAGTACGCTCATGTGACCTTCTTCTTCAACGGCGGTGTGGAGGAGCCGAATGCAGGCGAGGACAGGATCCTTGTGAATTCACCGAAGGTGGCTACCTATGATCTGAAGCCGGAGATGAGCGCTTATGAGGTGTGCGATAAGCTGACGGGCGCGATCCGTTCCGGTGAATATGATGTGATCATCATTAACTTCGCGAACCCGGATATGGTAGGCCATACGGGAGTAGAAGCAGCGGCAGTCAAAGCCATCGAGGCGGTGGATGAATGCGTTGGGAAGGCCGTGGAAGCGATCAAGGATGTGGACGGCCAGATGTTTATCTGTGCGGATCACGGGAATGCGGAGCAGTTGATCGACGAGGAGACGGGAGAGCCGTTTACCGCGCATACCACCAATCCGGTGCCGTTCATCCTGGTGAATGCGGATCCGGCTTATAAGCTCCGGGAGGGCGGATGCCTGGCAGATATCGCGCCGACGCTGATCGAGCTGATGGGAATGGAACAGCCGAAAGAGATGACAGGGAAGAGCCTGCTTGTGAAATAAAATACCCCGCTGAAAACATCAGGGGATCTGATTCCATTAACTGGGGACGTAGTAAAATTGAGTTTTGCTGCGTCCCAAATTGGATTTAGGGAGTGTACCCAAATGAGGAGATTCTTATGCATATTATGATTGTGGAAGATGACGCAGTCATCCGGCAGGAGTTACAGGTGCTACTGGAGAATGCACTATATCAGGTGACGGCTCTTAAGGACTTCTCGGATGTTGCGTCTGATGTGCTGGCCGGGGAACCGGATCTTGTGCTGCTGGACCTGAATCTTCCGGAGGAATCGGGGTTCGATATCTGTACGGAGATACGTGCCGAATCTGAGATCCCGGTCATCTTCGTGACAAGCCGGACAGATTCCATGGACGAATTGAATGGGATGCTGGGAGGAGGAGACGACTATATCACCAAGCCTTTCCAGGCGCCGATCCTTCTTGCAAGGATTGCGGCGGTGCTTAAGAGGACCTGCCGGAATACGTCGAAGGAAGCTGTAAGGCTTACACATAAGGGCGTGGAGCTTGATATTGCCAGGGGGATGATTAGTCATGGCAATAGGCAGGCGGAGCTGTCGAAAAATGAGCTTAAGATCATGCATTTCTTGTTCCAGAGGAAGGGAGAGATCGTCTCGCGGGCAGATATGATCGAATATCTGTGGGATAATCAGGTATTCATCGATGATAATACGCTGAGCGTCAATGTTACGCGTATCCGCGGGAAGCTTCAGGGAATCGGGGTCCGTGACCTGATCGAGACGAAGCGCGGAATGGGGTATCGGATATGAATGCGGCGGAATATATAAAAGATAAGATCCTGCTTCTTGTGCTGCATATGAGCTGTATGCTGCTTATGGCAGGATTTTTACATGCTACCGGATATGAGACGGGGTACGGACTGTTGATCCTCATTTTCTGGCTGATGATCCTGGCTGTGTGGCTTGGGGTTGGGTATTACAACAGGAAATGTTATTTCCGGGAATTGGAGACGGCACTTGAGAAGATGGATCAGCAGTATCTTCTCGGAGAACTGATGCCGGTATCCCACCGTCTTGAGGATCAGCTGTACAAGGAGATGATACGAACCTCCAACAAGTCTGTCATTGAACGGATCCGGCAGATTGAGGACGAGCAGAAGGAATACCGGGAGTATATTGAGAGCTGGGTGCACGAGATCAAGGCTCCGATCACGAGTATCGACCTTATGTGCGAGAATCATAGGGAGGATATTACCCGCCGTATCCATCTTGAGAATCAGAAGATAGAGAATTATGTGGATATGGCGCTGTATTATGCCAGGTCCGATGAGGTGTATAAGGATTATGTGATACAGAAGACGGATCTTGAGGAGACCGCGGTAGTAGTCCTGAACAGGAACAAACGATATCTGATACAGAGTCAGGTGCAGGCAGAGGTGGATTGCCGGGATTTGGCGTATACGGATCAGAAGTGGATCACATTTATCTTAAACCAGCTTGTGCTGAACAGCACGAAATACCGGAGGGAGACGGGAGCGCGGATCTGGATCCGTACGGAGAAGTACAGGCATGGGGTGCGTCTGATCGTGAAGGATAACGGGATCGGCATTAGGGAGGAAGAGTTAGACCGTATATTTGAGAAAGGATTTACCGGGAGCAACGGGAGGAAGAGGGAGCGGTCCACGGGGATGGGGCTCTATCTGTGTGACAGGCTGTGCCGGAAGTTAGGGATTGTGATAAATGTAAATTCCCGGGAAGGGGAAGGAACATCAGTAAGCCTGGAATTCCCGGTGAGTAATTATCTGTTGAAGGAATAAGTTTATCGTCCGTAATCTTTCAAAACTGTAAGATTACTGCAAGATGGGGCGATACCACATGTAACGGAGATCTGATAAAGTAAAACTGACGAAATGATCCAATGACAGAAGGGAGAGAGGATACATGAAGGATTATATCCGGGTATGTGATGTTGAGAAATACTACGGCAATGCCTCGAATGTGACGAAGGCCATTGACCGTGTCAGTTTTACTGTGGCGCAGGGAGAGTTCGTGGGAGTGATGGGGGCGTCTGGCTCCGGCAAGACGACGCTTCTTAATATGCTGTCCACCATTGACCGGGTGACGGCGGGGCACATCTGGTACGGGGATACGGATATTGCTGAGATGAGGGAGAATGACTTGGCCGAATTCCGGAAGGAAAATTTAGGATTCGTATTCCAGGATTACAATCTCCTGGATACGCTGACGATTGAGGAGAATATCATTCTTGCCATGACGCTGCATGGGCGCGGGAAGAAGGAGATCCAGGAGCGCTGCAGGGAGATGCTTACGCTCCTTGGGATCGAGGATATCCGGGACAAATTCCCCTATCAGGTATCAGGCGGCCAGAAGCAGCGGTGCGCCTGTGCGAGAGCCCTGGTCAATGACCCGCGTCTGATCCTTGCGGACGAGCCTACAGGGGCGTTGGATTCCCGGTCCGCCCAGACGCTCCTTGAGACATTTACCGATATGAACCGGAGGATGCGAGCGACGATACTTATGGTTACCCACGACGCATTTTCGGCGAGCTACAGCAGCCGGATCCTGTTCTTGAAGGACGGGAAGATATTCCATGAGCTGATACGCGGTTCGAAGAACAGGCGGGATTTCTTAAATGAGATCCTGGATGTTCTGGCCCTGACGGGAGGTGAAACGAGCGATGCTAGGTAAACTTGCATTTCGGAATGTCAGGCGTTCTGCCAGGGATTATCTGGTGTATTTCCTGACTATGACCTTCGTGACGGCGCTGATGTTCGCATTTAACAGCCTGATCTTCACCAGGGACATTGAAGAGATGTTTCAGGTGGCCGGTCTGATGATGGCGCTTGTGGGACTTGCGACCTTCTTCATCGTTTTGATCGTGGCGTGGCTGATCAATTACATGGTACGGTTCATGCTGGAGAAGCGGAGCCGTGAATTCGGGATCTATCTTCTGATCGGTATGAAGAAGAAGGAGATCGCCCGTCTGTATCAGCGGGAGAATATCCTGCTTGGGATATGTGCGTTTCTTATAGGAATGGTGTTGGGAGTCCTTTTGCAGCAGGTGATCATGGCGATCCTGTACAGCATGATTCGGATGAAATACGACCTTCACATGGAATTCAACAGAAATTGTATCCTGATGACTGCCGCTTGCTACGGGGGATGTTATCTTCTGGCTCTGCTTCGGTGTAAAAGGCGGTTCAGGAAGATGAATATCCGCGATCTGATGGAGGCTCAGAAGAAGAATGAGGAGGTTCGGGAATCCCATGAGCAGCGGAAGAGATGGCTGTTCCCCGCGTCTATCCTGTTCCTGGGATTATTTGCGGCTTTTATCTTCTTGGGCGGAATCCAGAACGGCGGGCATGTGCTGTTCTTTCTGGTGGGGATCGTCCTGGTCATTTATTTCTTCTATATAGGCTTATCTTCCTGGCTGGTCTGTTATGTGAGAAGAAGGGGGAATGCGGTGTACCGCGGACAGAATCTCTTCCTGCTGCGGCAGTTCTCCTCGAAGCTTAAGACCATGAGCTTTACCATGGGGACGCTGACGGCGCTGTTTACCGTAGCATTCTTAGGATGTACGGTGGCGATGATGTTCAGCGACTATCAGAATAAGATCCTTGAAACGAAGTTCCCATTTGACGTGCAGATCAACAGTGCGGACACGGAGGATGATTTCGCGGATGAACTGGAGGTCATAGAGGAATCGGCGAAGATATCAGAGGCTTATCCATATCATATCTATGCAAGGATCCCAAAAGGCGCGCAAGGCGGTGCAAACGATGTGCGGACAGATGGGCGTATCCCGGAGGAAAGCCAGGTCAATATCTGGCTCAGCACCCATTTGAAGACCTTCGGCAGGACGTATCTGAATGAGGATGGAAGCCCGAACTTTAAGAAGATCGCGAAAGACAGCGGGCAAGGTGCGTTCTATTGCAAGTATGATACCTATATGAGGCTGTCGGATTATAACCGTCTCCGTGGTATGCTTGGATATCCTGCAGTTTCTCTTGGAGAGCATGAATATCTCATTCATCTGAAAGAGAGGATACGGGAAGAAGCCGGGAATCTGAAGGATGATATTATGATCCGGGGGAACGAGGGGGAACTTCGATTCGCAGGATATTATGCGGAACCATTTTCGCAGGACGGGCATAACGGCGGAGACTATGTAATCGTTGTTCCTGATTCGCAGGAAGCGCTGCTGACTCCTTATTATTCGGAGCTGGCTGTGGATATTGAGGGAGAAGCGCCGTTTGGGCTGGGGAATCAGCTGGATCATATCGGCGGGCCGAAGTCCCGGGACGATACCGGGGAAGACGAGGACTTTGCAGGGCATAAGGCATTGCCGGAAAATATCTGCTGCGGTTCGGATACGATCGTCGTTATGTCAGTGGAGAATATGGTGCGGGACAATCTGATCCCGGAGACGAAGTATATACTGTCCAGCCTGATCTTTCCGTGCTTCTATATAGGGCTGGTGTTCTTATGCGTTGCTTTGACGGTGCTGTCCGTGCAGCAGCTCAGTGATTCTGCAAAGTATAAGTTCCGGTATTCGGTGCTTAAGAAGCTTGGGATGAACAGGCAGGAGATCGGGATGGTGATCTTCAAACAGCTTGTGTGCTATTATCTGTGCCCGGTACTTCTTGCGGGGGTGATCGGAGGGAGTGTGTCGGTGTTCATGAGCGGGAAATTCATCTTCTATACGGGGATCCGCACGGCGGTAATGTATTATTTTGGATTGTCGTTCCTGCTGTTTTTTGGAATCTATGTGTTGTATTTTATCACGACTTATGTGGGTTTTAAGAGGAATGTAGAGGGGTTTTAGCATTTGGGAAATTATAATAAAAAACAGTTTTTAACTATCCGGGAATTGCCGGCGGGAGGCTTGTTCGCGGCATTGATCGCAGTCGGGGCGTTTATTAAGATCACGCTGCCGACAGAGCCGGTCCCGATGCATTTTACCCTGCAGTGGTTCTTCGTGCTGCTCGCGGGACTGATGCTGAATAAGCGGCTTGCGGGAGTCAGTGTGGGGGTGTATCTGTTGATCGGCCTTGCGGGGGTGCCGGTATTCGCTTCGGGCGGCGGGCCGTCCTATCTGCTTCGGCCTGGTTTCGGCTATCTGATGGGCTTCGCGGTTTCGGCGTATCTGATGGCGTGGATGTGTGAATGCTTCGGAACGCTGCGGTTTGGGAAGCTGCTCCTGGTCTCTGCTGCCGGATTATTGGTATATTATGGGATCGGGATGGCGTATTATTTTATAGTCTGCCGGTTTCTGATCTTCCAGGAGGTCACATGGAAGATCTTGATGGTTAATGGATTCCTGCTGACTGTGGGGCCGGATTTCATCCTGTGCGCGGCGGCGGTAGGCGTGGCGGTGCGGCTTCGCGGTGCGGTCAGAGAATCGCTGTATGGATAAGTAACGGGTTACCAGGAAGGATGTAGTATGAGTAAGATCAGGATTGGAACAAGGAAGAGCAGGCTTGCGTGTATCCAGGCAGAGCTTGTGGCGGAATATATTCGGAAGAATTGTGAAGGGTATGAAACGGAACTGGTCAGGCTTATGACGACCGGGGATCAGATTCTCGATAAGAAGTTAGATGAGATCGGGCAGAAGGGCTTATTTGTCAAGGAATTAGACCATGCGCTTCTTGAGGGGCAGACGGATCTGTCCGTACATTCTCTCAAGGATATGCCCATGGAGATCCCAGAAGAGCTTCCCATCATCGGATATTCTGCCAGAGAGGATGCAAGGGATGTCCTGGTACTTCCAAGAGGAGCCGGAGAACATGACTTGCGCGGTCCTATCGGGTGTTCCAGCAACCGGAGAATCCTGCAGTTAAGAATGCTTTATCCGGAAGCGCAGATCAGGACCGTGCGGGGCAACATCCTCTCAAGGCTTGAGAAACTGGACCGTGGGGAGTATGGCGCACTCGTCCTTGCCGCGGCGGGGTTAAAAAGGCTTGGGCTTACAGAGCGTATCAGCAGATATTTCTCGGTGGAGGAAATGGTACCTGCCGCAGGGCAGGGAATCCTTGGGATTCAGGGACGCGCGGGAGAGGCTTATGATTACCTGGAGGGATATTTCGATCAGGAAGCCGGGCTCTGCGCGCAGTGCGAGCGGGCCTTTATGACGTATCTGAGCGGCGGCTGTTCCCTGCCGGCAGGCGTGTACGCAGAGATCATAGATGAGAGACGGATGAAGGTGCAGGGCTTATATTATGACGAGACAGCGAAGGCTGTCCGCAGGATGTGTATGACGGGAGAGAGAAGCAGGGCGAAGGAACTGGGCGGGAGGCTTGCAAAGGATCTTAAGGAGGGCGGACCGTGTGCCGTGCAGAGGGGCTGCGGCAAGGAGGTGGTAAGATGAGTCAGACAGGAAAAGTCTGGCTTACCGGGGCCGGGCCGGGGTCGTCGGAGCTTCTGACCGTGAAAGCCAGAAGGCTCCTGGAGACGGGAGACTGTATCATATATGACAGGCTGGTCGGCAAAGAGATCCTGTCCATGCTGCCGGCGGATAAGGAGCTGATCTATGTGGGGAAGGCTGCCGGTCATCATGCAGTCCCTCAATCACAGATCAATCGGATCCTGGTAAGAGAGGCGAAACTTGGGAAGCAGGTGATCCGCTTAAAGGGCGGAGATCCGTTTCTGTTCGGAAGGGGCGGTGAAGAAATAGAAGCACTGTGTGCGGAAGGGATCCCCTTCGAGGTCGTGCCGGGAGTCTCTTCCTCTGTTGCAGTTCCGGCTTATAACGGAATTCCGGTCACCCACAGGGATTATGTGTCGAGTGTGCACATCATTACAGGACACCGCCGGGCAGGGGAGCATGCGAAGATCGATTATGACGCGCTGGTCAGGATGAAGGGGACGCTGGTGTTCCTGATGGGCGTGGGGGCGCTTAAGGATATCATGGACGGCCTCCTAAGCGCCGGAATGGATGAGACCGTGCCTGCGGCGATCCTGCCGCAGGGTACAACCGCAGGACAGAAGAGGTTCACGGCGACGGTAGGGACGCTGGCCAAGGAAGCAGGGAAGCGGCAGATCAAACCGCCCGCTGTCGTCGTTGTGGGCGAGGTATGCAGCCTTGCGGATCAGTTCGCATGGCATGAGAAGCTTCCCTTATCCGGGGAGCGTATTCTTGTAACCCGTCCGCTGGAGCGCGGCACCAAGTTGCAGGAGCAATTAAGAGAGTTGGGAGCGGAGGTGCTTACGGTTCCGGTTATCCGGACGATTCCCATCGCCGATGAGGCGCGTGTTCAGATGATCGAGAAGGAACTGGCCAGTCTTCCTGCCTACCAGGTGTTGGTATTTACCTCGGTTTATGGAGTGGAGCGGTTCTTTGAGATCCTGTTGGAGATGGGGATGGATGTCCGGAGCATATCGCATATGAGATTCGCCGTGATCGGGCAGGGAACTGCCGACGCGCTGAAGAACCGGGGAATCCGGGCAGATTACATGCCCGGACAGTATGACGGGGCATCTCTTGGCAGGCTCCTTGCCAAGAGTCTTGCGGATGGTACAAGGATCCTGCTTGCAAGGTCTTCTATCGGAGCGAAAGAGCTCCTTGAGGAGATCGGGAAGAACCGGGCGCTTTCGTACACGGATCTGAGTATCTATGATACGATATTTGCAGAAGAGCAGGAAGAACGCCTGCGATCATTTATGGAAGACGGAAAGGTGTCAAAGGTGATATTCACCAGCAGCTCCACTGTGGAGGGGTTCTGCCGGTTATTAGGCGAATTCGCCTATGATACGGTGAGAGCGGTGTGTATCGGCGGGAAGACTGCGAAGGCGGCGAAGGCGGCAGGTATGGAGACGGTGACGGCCTGCAATGCCGCCGTGGAAGAATTGGTACGGCTATGTATTGGAAGAGCTGCGAAGCCGCGGCCATTGCGCTGACGGAAGAGGCGGTTTCCGCCCTTGTGGCAGAAATGTAAATAAAAATTGAAGTTTCTTTAATATCTTTTTTCTCATATATGTGATATAGTAAAAGTTGGCAGGTGTTGTCTGCAATCCGAATATAAATTTGATTGAAAGAATACACAGACAGATGGATATTGACTGTGGAGAAGGAGGAGCTGTATGGAAAGTCAATTAATATGGAAGGATGAATACAATATCGGGGTAGACATTATCGATAAAGAGCATGTGAGGCTCTTTAAGATCATTAACAAGCTTTTCGCTTTTGGGGAAGAGGAAAAGAAGAGTCAATGGGCGTGCCAGGAGGGAATCAAATTTTTTAAAGACCATGCATTTAAGCATTTTGGGGAAGAAGAGAAGTATATGGCCTCTATCAACTATGAAGGCCTTAAAACACACAGGGCGATTCATCAGGGATTCCGGAAGAAGACGCTTCCGGCGCTTGAAGCAGAGCTGGAGCAGAACAACTATTCTCCGGAGTCCGTGAAGCATTTCCTGGGTGTCTGTGCGGGGTGGCTGATCGGCCATACCTTGACGGAGGATCGGGCAATGACCGGTGAAGGGGTGAGCAAGTGGGTGGATCTTCTGCCGGATGAAGAGCTGGAAGAGATGAAGAAGGTGATCGTTCAGCTCATATATGACATGTTCCGGCTGGAATCGCATGTGGTCAGCGATACATACAGCGGTGAGAAGTTCGGTAAGGGCGTATATTACCGTCTGGTCTACAGCACGAAGGATGAAGAGGAAGAATGTGAGATCTTCCTGGTATTCGAGGAGAAGCTTCTGATCAACACGGTGGGCAAGGCCATGGGGATCGAGACGAATAAGCTTGATACCATGCTGCTCAATGTAACCAGATACACGGCGCGCCAGTTCGTGGGGCGTGTCAGGGAGCATTTGCCGAATTCGGAGCGGTATGAGGTGAAGGAGGAGAACCTGCTAACATATGAGCAGTTCCGCAAGGTGTATGAGAAAGAGCGCCTACAGATAAGTATGCTGTTGGATACAGGCGCCGGATACTTCGCATACTGTGCGATCGCGCCCCATCTGCTTCAGAACGGCATCGGAACGACGATCGAGACGGAGAATGACATGTCCGGGATCGAAGAGTATCTTACGAGGAGAGAAGAAGAGGCGGAGGAAGCAGTTGCCAAGAAGAAGATCCTGGTGGTGGACGATTCCGCGACCATACGGCATGGAATGAAGAACCTGCTGGAGGAGGACTATGAGATCGCGATGGCAAGTTCCGGGATGGAAGCGCTTCGGTGCGTGATTCTTGACCGGCCGGACCTGCTGCTTCTCGATTATGAGATGCCTGTCTGCGACGGGAAGCAGGTGTTGGAGATGATCAGGTCGGAGAGTTCACTTGCGGGTATCTCGGTGATCTTCCTGACCGGACGGACAGACCCGGAGACGGTGAGGAAGGTGATAGCCTTAAAACCGGACGGATATCTGGCCAAATACTTGAAGCCGGAAGAGATCAAGAAGAAGATAGACGATTATTTTGAGAAGAAGAAGGCCTGATGCAGCAGGACAGCCTGTCTGAACGGTTACGGTCTGATGAATAGACAGAGAGAGCATGCGGTAAACAGATGCTGCAGCTCTTTCTTTTTATCTAATGTGACAGAATTGTTATAGAATAGTCACGGAAGGGTCATGCAGACTGCGTATACTGGACTTACATCAGGATGAAAACATGTATCCTGAGAGTCTGGATATGGAAAGGTGAATCGTATGGAAATATTAAGAATTGAGAACCTTTGTAAGGTATACGGGGAAGGAGAGAACGCGGTGCATGCGCTTAACGGCGTATCATTTACCGCCAACAGGGGGGAATTCATCTCGATCGTCGGGTCGTCCGGGTCGGGCAAATCGACGCTTCTGCACATGATCGGCGGGGTGGACCGGCCAACCTCCGGGAAGGTGTCCGTCCAGGGGATCGACGTCTATGCGCAGGATGAAGAGGAGCTTGCGATCTTCCGCAGGCGGCAGGTGGGACTGATCTATCAGTTCTATAATCTGATCCCCGTGCTGAATGTGCGGGAGAATATGATGCTTCCGGTGCTGATGGATGAAAGGAAGGTCAACGAGAACCGGATGGAGGAGCTGCTGGAGCTGTTAAAGCTTAAGAGCAGGGAAAGTCATCTACCCAACCAGCTCTCCGGCGGCCAGCAGCAGAGGGTGTCTATCGGGAGGGCGCTTCTGAATGCGCCGGCGCTCCTTCTCGCGGATGAACCCACCGGGAATCTGGACAGCGAGAACAGCCGGGAGATCATGAAGCTTCTGCGGTACTCCAACGAGGTCTACCATCAGACGGTGATCGTGATCACCCATGACGAGAATATCGCCCTTCAGGCGGATCGGATCATTGCGCTGGAAGATGGCCGGATCGTGAAAGACGAGGTGATCCGGAGATGAATATTTTCTCAACGATTACGGCGAAGACTATGCGGGCAAACCGTGTCAGGACGATTGTGACCATCATCGGCGTGATCTTATCCACGGCTATGATCACAGCGGTGGCGACTTTTGGGACCAGCTTCCAGAGATTCCTGGTGAATTACAGTATCGCCAGAGACGGGAACTGGCATGTGGCCGTCACAGATACGGACCAGCTAAGCGCAGAGGAACTGGCCGGGCAGGAAGAGGTTGCAGGGACGGCAGAAATATCTGTCCTGGGGTATGCCCGATTTGAGCCGGTGCTTGAAAATTCTCCTAAAATGCCTTATCTCTATGTGCGCGCCTTATCCAGGGAGGCTCTGAAGATGCTTCCTGCAAAGATGAAGGAAGGAAGGCTTCCGAAGAATGAGAATGAGATCGCTGTGCCGGCCGTGCTTCTGGCTAATGAGACAATGGGAGAGGAGACGAAGATCGGAGATACGCTGACACTGGAGCTTGGAGAGCGGTCCCTTAACGGGGAAAGGCTCGGCCAGAATGTCGGGTATATGGATGAAGAGTCCGGAGAACCGGAGACATTTATCCCCGGGGCAGCGAAAGAATTTACGGTGGTTGGAATCTACGACAGCTGGCCGAATACCTCTTACGCGGGTGCGGGATATGACGTACTGACAGGACCGACAGAAGAGAAGAGCGCATACCAGGATATATTCATAGAGATGAAGCAGCCGCGGCAGGTATTTGATTTCGCGGAGGAGCATTTATCCAAGGCGGGGATACAGGTCATGTATAACGAAAGCCTCCTAAGATGGCTTGGAATAGTGGATAATTCCAATCTGACTACGGTGATGGGGGGATTATCCGTGATTCTGATCATTGTGATCATGGCAGGGTCGATCACCCTGATCTACAATGCATTCTCCATCTCCCTACGGGAGCGAACCGTACAGTTCGGGCTCTTATCATCGATCGGTGCAACGAAGAAGCAGCTTCGCCGTGCGATGCGGTATGAGGCATTCTTCGTAAGCGTGGTTGGGATTCCGCTGGGTATCCTGGCAGGAGTCGGCGGTATCGGGGTGACGCTCCATTACATCGGTAAGGACCTGACCCAATGGATTCATGGGACGAAGACGGGTATCCCGCTGTATGTGCCGGTCTGGGCCATCGCCGTGGCGGCGGCGACTGCCTTTGTTACCATCATGATCTCGGTGTGGATCCCGTCAAGGAGGATCAGGAAGATCACGCCTATGGAGGCGATCCGTTCCAGCACAGACATCCGGATCAGACCCAATGAGGTCAGGACCAGAGGGTGGGTGACTGCTCTGTTCGGCCTTGAAGGGATGATGGCGCAGAAGAATTACAGGCGGGACAGAAGAAAATACCGCGCCACGGTGGTGTCATTGACTATGAGTATCGGGCTTTTCACAGCGGCGGGGCTTTTCAACCTGTATCTGATGAAGACAGGGATGTTCGTGATGGATGTGCCTGAGACGGATCTGGCGTATACGCTCTATGGCCGGGTGAATGAACAAGATAAGGATGTGAGGGAGGTTCTTGGGAGTACGGAAGGCGTTCTGTCCGTAGACGTTCATTACAGGGAGTCATTCGTGTTTTTGCTGCCGGAAGAATGGGTGCAGACAAAAACATTGGGCTATTATGTACAGGATTTCTCATCGGAAACGGCTGTGGACGTAGTTACAAACAGGAACACGGAAGGGAAGGTATATGTCAGCGGCACCATGGTGATCCTTGAGGATGATGATTTCATCCGGTTTGCAAAGCAGCAGAAGGCAGACGTATCTAAGTACCAGGACAGCGATCATATCCGAGTGATATATCTGAATTCGGCAAAGCAGTATAATCCGGAGACAGAGCGCTACGAGAAGCAGAAGATCTACCCTGAGGAAGCAGGGGGTGTGATGGACAGCGGGTTCCTGGAATACAGTGAAGAAGGAGACTCTGCAGAGCTTAAGCAGACGTTTCAGATCGAGTTTGGAGATGCCGCCGAAGAGGTGCCGGAGAATCTGGGTGAGTATGGAGACCGTCCGGTGATGTTCCTGCCGGAAAGCATGTACCGGAAATTCATGGAAGAGTTTCAGGAGGACTGGATGAATGCGGTCTATGGGATCCGGTGCGGGGATGTAACGGAAACGTATGAGAAGCTGGAGGTGAAACTGTCGGAGAGTAATCTGAGCGGATATCTGGAGAACAGGAGAGAAGCGTATGAGACGGACCGGAATACCATCATCGCGGTCAAGGTGCTGACTTATGGCTTCGTGATACTGATCTCTCTGATCGCGGCGGCCAATGTATTCCATACCATCTCCACGAATCTGATGCTTAGGCGCAAGGAATTCGCCATGCTGCGGTCTATGGGGATGTCCCCGAAGAAATTCAGGAAGATGATGAATTACGAGTGCCTGATCTATGGGGGCAGATCTCTGATCTATGGCTTCGTGTTCACGCTTATGATCAGTGCGGCGCTGCAAAGAAGTATCGGCGCGGGGGCAGATGTAAGCTTCCTGATCCCCTGGGGATATCTTGCGGCAGCGGCGGCGGGGGTATTTGGAGTGGTGTTCCTGACAATGATGTATATTATGCGTGTGATCCGCAGGAATAATATCGTGGAAGAGCTGAAGATGAATTAGTGTGCGGCTGCCGTTTGCAGACAGAACTCCAATCTCCCGGCGGGAATCTTCGGATATGTTCCCGCCGGGAGATCTTTACAGCGATTACTTCAGAGAATCGTAATCGATCTCCTTATCCTTATAGTAGTATTTCCTGTCGTGCTCGTTGATCTCGCGTACGACCCTGCATGGATTCCCGACCGCCAATACATTGGCAGGCAGATCCTTCGTGACGATACTTCCTGCGCCGACTACTGTATTATCGCCGATGGTAATGCCCGGCAATACGACGACTCCGGCTCCAAGCCAGCAGTTCCTGCCGATGCGGACAGGCATGTTATATTGGTAGTAGGAGGCTCCCCGCAATTCGGGCAGGATGGGATGGCCGGCCGTGGCGATGGTCACGTTAGGTGCGAACATGGTATAATCCCCTACATAAATGTGTGTGTCGTCCACCAGCGTCAGGTTGAAGTTAGCATAGATTCCTTTCCCGAAATGTACGAAGGCGCCGCTCTGGTTAGCATGAAGGGGCGGCTCAATGTAGCAGTTCTCGCCGATCTCGGCAAACATTTTCTTCAACAGGGCCTGACGTTTCTCGCCCTCGCCTGGCCTGGAGGTGTTGAAATCATACAGCATTTCCAAGCGCAGGGTCTGCTCATTCATAATCTCGTCGTCTCCCGGCAGATAGAGTTCTCCGGTATGCATCCGTTCCTTCATTGTGCTCATAATAAATTCCTCCTGTTAGTTCTGCAGTTGTCTTATGATAAGGTTCTTCAAGAATTCCCCGGTATGGATTTAAAATCATCATAGCATATTCCAATGTGTATGTCCATATGGGGTATCCCGCACAGACTGATTGAATTCTTCACTTGTCTTACGCATACTGTCGATGTAAAATAGAGAAGAAAGAATATGGGGAGGTGGGAGTATGGGCAGTTATTTGAATTCCGGGAACAAGGGATTCCAGGAGAGTCTGAATTCTGCGATTTATGTAGATAAAACCGGGCTTATCGCAAGGATGAACGCTGTTCTGGACACACAGCAGAAGTTTGTCTGTGTCAGCCGCCCAAGACGGTTTGGAAAATCTGTGGCGGCAAATATGCTGGCGGCTTATTATAATCAGGATGAAGATTCTGCAAAGTTATTTGAGGACTTAGAGATCAGTCAGTCAGAAACATATAGAAAACACTTAAATAAATATGATGTCATCAAGATCAATATGCAGGACTTTTTAAGTATGGCCGGTAATGTGGACGAGATGCTGTCCATGCTTTGCAAATACCTTATTTTTGATTTGACAGACTATTTCACGGAGATTCCTTTCAGGGATAATAATAATTTGATCCAGGTGATGAAGGATATTTTTGCCCGGACAAAGAGGCCTTTTATCATCCTGATTGACGAATGGGACTGTCTTTTCCGTGAATACCAACAGGACGGGGACGCCCAGAAGAAGTATCTTGATTTTCTCCGTGCCTGGCTGAAGGACAAGGAATACGTGGCGTTAGCCTATATGACCGGAATCCTTCCAATCAAGAAATATGGTTCACATTCTGCTTTGAATATGTTTACCGAGTTTTCCATGACAGATCCGGGTAATCTGGCAGAATATTTCGGATTTACGGAAGAAGAAGTTAAGGCGCTCTGCGCAAAGTATGAGATGAGTTTCGAGGAAATGAAGGCATGGTATGACGGCTACCGGCTTGTAACGCATACAAAAGATGGAGATAAATGTTATTACATGTATAATCCTAAATCAGTAGTGGAAGCTCTGATGCGGCACAAATTCGGCACATACTGGAACCGGACGGAGACTTATGAGGCGCTTAAGATCTATATTCAGATGGATATGGACGGACTGAAAGATGCAGTAGTCCGGATGCTGGCAAGAGAAGAGATCCGAATTAATACAGGGACTTTCGAGAATGATATGACAACATTTGCGACGAAGGACGATGTCTTAACATTGTTGGTGCATCTGGGATATCTGACTTTTGACGGTACCAGGGAAACTGTCGCCATCCCGAATAAGGAAGTTTCACAAGAATATGTGAATGCGATCAGCACTATGGACTGGCAGGAGGTGATCCATTCCGTAGAGGCTTCCAGGAAGCTTCTGACATCATTGTGGGAGATGGATAGTCAGGCTGTAGCAGAGGGCATTGACCGTGCGCACAGGGAGATATCGATTCTTGAATATAACGATGAGAATTCTCTTAGCTGTACTGTCAATTTGGCGTTCTATTTTGCAAGAGAGTATTATACAATCATCAGGGAACTGCCAAGCGGAAAAGGATTCGCAGATATTTGTCTGATACCGCGTAAGCTCCATATGGATAAGCCGGCTGTAGTCATTGAATTAAAGTGGGATAAGGATGCTGCAGGAGCGATTGCGCAGATCAAGGATAAGAATTATGTGGATGCCCTGAGGGATTATGAGGGCAATCTGATTCTTGCGGGGATCAGCTATGACAGAAGGACTAAGGCGCATACCTGTGTGATCGAGAAAGTACAGAAAACAGAGACGCTCGGCTAGACAAAAGGCGGCTTGTTATTGAGAGTACTCTGTGATAGAATGCATGTTAGGCATTGCAGTATAGTATGTTAAGGCAGGTACAGAAATATGAATGATAAGAGAAGCTATGATACATTTTTCTTCGATCTGGACGGGACATTGACAGACTCATCTCTGGGTATTACGAATTCTGTGATCTACGCCCTGAGGAAATATGGTATCGAGGAGACGGACCGCACGAAGCTCTATCCCTTTATCGGGCCGCCGCTTACGGTGTCTTTTGAGAGATATTATGGGTTTTCAAAGGAGCAGTGTATAGAAGCTGTTGGTTACTATAGGGAGTACTACCGGGAGAAAGGACTCTTCGAGAACCGGGTCTACGACGGACTTGTGCCCGTGCTTGAAGAATTGAAGAGAAGAGGAATGACGCTGGTTGTTGCGACCTCTAAGCCGGAACCGTTCGCCAGGAAGATCATCGAACATTTCGGTCTGAATTCGTATTTTGACTATGTGGCGGGCATGGAGATGGACGGCGGACGCGGGACGAAGGAAGCGGTGATCCGCTATGCGCTTGACGCCTGCAGGATCACGGATAAGTCTAAGGTGCTGATGGTGGGAGACCGGGAGCATGATGTGATCGGGGCGAAGGCCGCGGGGATCGATTGTCTGGGGATCTTGTATGGATTCGGATCCAGGGAGGAGCTTCTGGAAGCCGGAGCCGATTACATAGAAGAGACGGCGGAGGGAATTCTTAAGTATTCCTGATATTTTACTTGACAAAGGCAAAAGATATTGTTATGATTAAAAAACAGAACGCACTCTGTTTTTTGGATAATATTATTTTATTATAAGAAAGAGGTGCATTATGCAAAGAGTTTATTCATTGATCGTTGATAACACCACCGGTGTGTTAAGCCGGATATCCGGTCTGTTCAGCCGGCGCGGATACAGTATTGACAGCATTACCGCCGGTGTGACGGCTGATCCCAGATTCACAAGGATCACGATCGTCGCGTCCGGGGACGAGCTGATCTTATCCCAGATCGAGAAGCAGGTCAGGAAGTTAGAGGATGTGATACAGATCAAGGTGTTAAAGCCGGAGGAATCGGTTTACCGTGAACTGATCATGATCAAGGTCCGTGCCAATGCGGCGGAGCGGGCAGAGATCATCTCGGTTGCGGATATTTTCCGTGCTAAGATCGTAGACGTGGAGACGGGTTCGCTGATGATCGAGCTTACAGGTAACCAGTCGAAGCTGGAGGCTTTTCTGAACCTGTTGGACGGCTATGAGATCTTAGAGCTTGCAAGAACGGGAATTACAGGACTGTCCCGCGGAAGCAAGGATGTTACATATATTGACTGACTGTAAAACGGAGAACGGATTTTTGCAGTAACCGTTTTCTGTTTCACAAATATTAATTACACATATTTTTAATTTATTTAAATGTAGGAGGAATGCTAAAATGGCAAAAATTTATTACCAGGAAGATTGTAATCTGTCATTACTGGAAGGAAAGACGATCGCAGTGATCGGATACGGAAGCCAGGGACATGCGCATGCCCTGAATGCGAAGGAGTCCGGATGCCATGTGATCATCGGTCTGTATGAGGGCAGCAAGTCATGGGCGAAGGCTGAGGCTCAGGGCTTCGAGGTTTATACGGCTGCTGAGGCAGCTAAGAAGGCTGACATCATCATGATCCTCATCAATGATGAGCTGCAGGCAGCTATGTATCAGAAGGATATCGCACCGAACCTTGAGGAAGGCAATATGCTGATGTTCGCTCACGGTTTCGCGATCCACTTCGGACAGATTGTTCCGCCGGCAGGTGTAGATGTTACAATGATCGCTCCTAAGGGACCTGGACATACCGTAAGAAGCGAGTATCAGGCCGGCAAGGGCGTTCCTTGTCTGGTAGCGGTTGAGCAGGACGCTTCCGGCAAGGCGCTTGACAAGGCACTTGCATACGCACTCGCAATCGGCGGAGCAAGAGCAGGCGTTCTTGAGACAGATTTCAGGACAGAGACAGAGACAGACCTCTTCGGCGAGCAGGCAGTTCTGTGCGGCGGCGTGTGCGCACTGATGCAGGCAGGCTTCGAGACATTGGTTGAGGCAGGATATGATCCGAGAAATGCTTACTTCGAGTGTATCCATGAGATGAAGCTGATCGTTGACCTGATCTATCAGTCCGGCTTCGCAGGAATGAGATATTCCATCTCCAATACAGCGGAGTACGGCGATTACATCACAGGGCCGAAGATCATCACAGAGGATACCAAGAAGGCGATGAAGAAGATCCTTTCCGATATCCAGGACGGAAGCTTCGCGAAGGAATGGCTGACAGAGAACAAGGTCGGCGCGCCTCATTTCCGCGCTATGAGAAGAAATGCTGCAGAGCATGAGTGCGAGAAGATCGGCGAGGAGCTTCGTAAGCTGTATAGCTGGAGCGACGAGGATAAGCTGGTAAATAATTAATCATGATAAGAAACGCACATCCCGAGTGTTAAGGGGGATGTGCGTTTTTCGGTATGCTGCTTTGCCGGACACTTTGCCGAATCGAATGGAAGGAATAGAAATATGTGCATGAGTATGTTAGAATAAACCTAAGGGAGGGATTAGGAAATGATGATAAAAACAAAGTTCGGAAAGACAATGCAGATTTTAAGTGTTTTATGTCTGACAGCATCTACTTTATTCTTAGTGGTCGGATGGAATCAGATACCGGCAAAGGTGCCGGGGCATTATAACTTTGCGGGAGAGGCGGACTCCATGACGGGAAAAGGGACTTTGATCCTTATACCTGTCTTGAATTGGCTGATGTATCTGGGAATATCCGCACTGGAGCACTTCCCGCAGGTGTGGAATACCGGCGTAGAGATCACTGCACAGAATCGAGAAAGAGTGTATCGGGTTCTGTATCACATGATCGTCAGCATGAAATTGTCTGTAGTGTTGATCTTTTCTTTCATGACCGTCTGGCATGAAAACTATATGCCATCCTGGTTTTTTACAGCGGCGATGCTGCTGACATTTGGGCCGATGTTATTTTTCTTGATTCAGTTGTGGAGAGTCAGATAGGGGAATTGATCACACTTAAAATGCCGGAGGTGAGACTGTGGGAAATTATCTGAATACAACGGCTGTCTGTGATACTTATAATAGAGAGTGCCGCAGTCCGTATTTTGTGGATAAGTCCTTGTTGCTGGAACAGTTAATAACGAGGGTTGAAACGAGTACAAATTATATATGTATTACCAGGCCGCGGCGATTTGGGAAATCGGTGATGGCGAATATGATCGCTTCTTTTTTCTCCTGTGCGTGTAATGCAGAGTATATTTTTGACCAGTTAAAGATTGCGAAATCGGTTTTTTATAAGGATCATATAGGACGATATGATGTAATATTCATATCCCTTAATGAATTGCCGAGGAAGTGCAGAAGTTACGAGCAGTATATCGAACGGATCGAGAACAGGCTGATCAAGGATTTGAAGGAAACATATCCGAAGGCCGGTATTCAGGAAGATGATGCCGTATGGGACGCATTTTCTGCTGTGTATCATTCCTATGATTCGAAACGGTTCGTATTTATTTTAGATGAATGGGATTTTATTTTTCACAGAGATTTTGTGACACAAAAAAACAGGGAAGAATATATCGATTTTCTGAGTAATCTGTTAAAGGGGAAGGCTTATGTATCGTTGGCGTATATGACGGGTATCCTGCCGATCGCCAAGTATTCCAGCGGCTCTGAATTGAATATGTTTCTTGAATATACGATGGTATCGGAAGAAATGTATGGGGATTATTTTGGATTTACAGAGGAGGAAGTCGATGAATTGTATGAAAGATTTCTTACGAATCAGAAGGATCCGCGAGTGACCAGAGGCGGATTGAGGCTTTGGTATGACGGATACCATACCAAACAGGGAGAGAGGGTATACAATCCTCGTTCAGTAGTTGCGGCACTTACGAATAATAATTTGGGAAATTACTGGACCAGTTCAGGACCTTATGATGAGATATTCTATTATATAGAGCAGAACACAGCGCAGGTACGTGAAGATTTGGTTAAAATGATATCGGATATTCCGGTCGAGGCAAATGTGTGTGAATATGCGGCATCCTCCATGAATCTTACTACAAGGGACGAGATCTTATCAGCTATGGTAGTGTATGGTTTCCTGAGTTTTGAGAAGGGATGCGTACAGATCCCGAACAAAGAATTGATGGACCGTTTCAGGGATATGCTAATCAAGGAGCCGACACTGGGGTACGTGCATCAACTTGCCAGACAGTCTGCCCGGATGCTTAAGGCAACGCTTGAAAACGACACGAAAGTGATGGTTGAAATACTGGAATTTGCACATAATACAGAAGTTCCGTTGTTAAATTACAGTAACGAGACCGATCTTACGGCTGTAGTGAATCTTATCTATCTTGCGGCAAGAGATACTTATCGGGTGGAGCGGGAAGATAAGGGCGGGATCGGATACGTAGATTTTATATTCTATCCGGAGGTCGATCATACGGCTGATGGGATCATTCTGGAATTGAAGGTGAATGATACGCCAAAGAAGGCGCTGCAGCAGATTAAGGACAGGAAATATGTGCTTAGATTTGAAGGTAAGCTGGGAGAACGTCCCAAGTATACGGGGCGTGTGCTTGGTGTAGGAATTAGTTATGATAAAGGAACAAAGATACATGCCTGTAAAATAGAAGTTTTACGGGATAGAATTTCATAAAAAATATAGGGGGTAATATTATGCTTGAAAACAAACCGTCTCAGTCAATTATGACAGAATTGCTGGGACAATCCTTGTATGGAGTCTGGCAAGCGTTGTGTTCGGCCATTGATGAAAAATACGATATGGAACGGTTATGGAATACTGGCGGTAAGAATTGGACTTACGAGTACAAGTATCGCAGAGGCGGGAAAACCCTTTGCAGTCTATATGCGAAAAGCAGCTGTGTTGGTTTCATGATTATTTTTGGGAAGAATGAGAGAGCAAAATTTGAAGCCATAAGGGATACACTTTCTGATGCCGTCTGCAGGCAATATGATGAAGCCCAAACCTATCATGATGGGAAATGGGTCATGTTTGAGCCGACTGACACAACGGAATTTGATGACTATATGAAATTACTGGCGATTAAAAGAAAACCGAATCGGAAGTAAAAGACAGAACCCCCGGTTGAAGAATGTTATCATTCCTTCAGCTGGGGGTTTTTGTTACATTTTACACCAGAAATGTGCTTTTTATGTCAGAGTCATTGTCTTTTATTTGCTGTGACTTATAATAATGACAATCATTCGCTGCTGCGAGCAGTAATATAGAAAGAGGGAAAAATATGAGATTAGAAAAGAGAATACTAAGCATTTTCAGTTCATTGTGCATGGCACTTATCATGATGACAGGAACGGCCTTAGCGGCAGGTACAGTGCCGCAGACAGAAGTAACAGAAAATGGCATCACAGGACCGGAAGCGTCAGTGGTGAATGACGCCGCCGAACCGGAACCGGTAATGGGGAATGATACCACAGAATTTCAGATAAATGTGGTTCATACGAATGATATCCATGCAAGAATTCTGGAAGATGACTGGAATCAGGTGATCGGACTTCCGAAAGTGAAGACCTATGTTGATCAGGCATCGCAGGGAAAAGATTTATCACTGGTACTGGACGGGGGAGATACCTTCCACGGGCAGTCCATTGCCACTCTCGTGCGGGGTGAGTCCGTAGCGAAGGTACTGGGCGCCTGCGGATATGATGCGATGGCGGCGGGAAACCATGACTGGAATTATGGGAAAGACCGTCTGAAAGAGCTGGAAGAGATCGTCAGACAAAATGGAAGTCCACAATTTCTCATTCTCGCCGGAAATGTAGTCAAGGAAGACGGAAGTAATTTTTTTGATCAGCATTATCTTACGAAGGAAGTTGTAAAAGACGGAAAAACATTAAAAATAGGGGTATTCGGAGTGATCGATCCGGCGATTTATCATGCAACTGCCCCGGGAAATGTAGAAGGACTAAAGTTTACAGATATGACAGTCTACGCCCGGAAAGCTGCTTTGGAACTGAAAGCACAGGGATGCCAGATCGTAGTTGGTATGGTACACGGTATTGACCCGAAAGGCCTGGCTTCTTCTGTGGGGAGTGTGAATCTGTGGATCGCAGGACACGAACATACAACGGTGAATAAGACGGTTACAAGACCGGACGGCGGAACGGCTCTGGTGGTTGAGACGGGATATAATCTGTGGAATTTTGGAAATGTAGATATGACCTGTACATTAGATCAAGATGGAAATCTTGTAGAAGACATCCAAATGACAGAAAATCTGGTGGACTATGACACAGGCAAGGCAGTGAATGTGGACCCGAATGTGCAGGCTCTCTTAGACGGCATTACGGAAGAGCAGAAAGCGATACTTTCTCAGCCGGTAGGTTATACCCCGGAAGATCTGGATGGAATATGGGAGCATATCCGGATTGGCGAGACAACCATGGGCCGGGCTGTTACAGATGCATATCTTCTGGCGACCGGAGCAGACATCGCATTTGAAAATGCGGGCGGTATCCGTGCTTCCATAGAAAAGGGGACGGTTACATATCAGAATGTGCTAGATGTATCACCTTATGGGAATTATATTGTGACAAAAGAATTGAGCGGCAAAGAGATCTTAGAGATACTCGAAACATCGCTGGATATCATGAAAGCGAATATAGAAGCGAATGAAAGAGGAGACTATGACGGCTGGCCGGATAACAGTGGAAATATGCTGCAGGCAGGCGGGATAGAGGTCAGGTATAACTTGTCTCTTAAAAAGGGAAGCAGAATCTTACATGCGCTCGTTCAGGGAAAAGCAATACAGGAAGATAAAATGTATACGGTTGCGATGAACAATTACCTTCCCAATGACATCAGTGACTATCCCCAGTTCGAAGGGAAGGTCAATCTGCATGAATATCAGGCATGTGAGGATGCGTTGGCAGCATACTTAGGACAGCCTGAGAATGTGGTGCTTGAGGGAATCAGCCGTGCGCGTCTGATAGCAACTGACGAGAAACCGGGCAATGGAGAGAAACCAGATGATGGCAGTCAGCCGGACGATGACGGGAAACCGGATCATAACGGCCAGCCGGACAACAACGGGAAACCGGGACAAGGCGAAAATGATAAGCAGGAGGACAGTAAGCCGAAACCGGCGGAGTCTGCATCAACGGATGCTAAAAATCCGGGTGCAAAAACCAGTGTAAAGACCGGTGATAACGTAAATATAGAATGGTACCTGTTGCTTGCGCTTGCCGGGGCCGGTGGGGTATTTGTCATATTGAGGAAAAAATGTAGTCAGCAATTGTGATAGAGAAGCAAGTATGGTAGAATGATACAGGAGAAACAAAGGAGTCTATGCAGTCTGCCCGGATACATTTTGAAGCGGAGGATGGCCGGGTAGCCGTTGCCCGCCTTGTGTTATTGGTAGACTGGAGCATACTTGTATGATTGAAGAGTACAGCATCAGCCAGTGAGGAAGCGTATTTTGTCAATATCGAGATGCCGGTGAAATAAAATGGTTTGCAGAATTAAGACTTTACACTCCGGTCACTTATTGTTATAATAAAGGCATCACAGAAACAGAATTCTTGTGAAAGTGGGTGAATATATGTCAGATCAGGAGATGTTAAAGGTATCTGTCGAAGAATTTTCCAGATTGCAGGATTACATGGTAGAGTGCGAGAAGGATTCTATTGTCTACAAGAAGATGAAAAGGCGGTATATAGAATTGAAAGTCATTCTGGCGGCATCGGGGATCAATCTGACAGAGCTTGACATGATCAACGAATGATCGGTTTGTTATTCTGATAAAAGGAAGGAGTGGAAAGTATGGATATTGCTGCATTATCAACTGCTATGTCGATGCAACAATTGCATTTGAATGTAAGCTATGCCATGATGTCGAAGGTTATGGATACGATGGAGATGTCGACAGAGGCGATGGCTGAGATGATGGACGCGGCGGCGCAGATCTCAGGGGGAGCTGCGATACCGGGACTTGGAGAGAATATTGATATATTAGTATAAGCATATATGTACGTTAGGCAAAAGGAGTATATCTGAGCAGGGAATATTGTTCAGTTATGCTCCTTTTTTGATGTGTATGCTGTGAGCACTGTAGGTATGAGCAGTAATCAGGGCGCGAAAAATGTAAAAACTTGCGAACTCTTTTACTATATTCCGACTGTGAAATCTTGTACAATAGGTATGTAGGAAGAAAAGGGGAGGTATGGATGATGCGGGAAAAAGAATTATCTATCTGTATAGGGATTCATCATATAGCAACATTTTTGGGGATATGGGAAGGAATCTATTATCTGGCGAAGGGCAGGCAGAATCTTTTCAGAAGTTGCGTCATATTCTTGCTTACAACATTCCAGTCATGGGCAGGGCTTAAGATATTGGCAGATCTGCAAACCGGAAGATCAAGACTGGAAGAAAGCTACAGAAGCCTGGATAAATTGAAGGGTAACAGAGAAAAGAAACGAGGCTTCCTGTGGGGGCTGGTCTTGTCTTCGGCGGTATTCAAGGTGGTGCCGGTGCGCCTGTTAGGGCAGTAATGAAAAATCAAGCATAACCAGCCGGCGTGCCGCATAGATTACTATAAAATCCATGAATGGCGTTTCTATGAGAACGAAAAGACAGAATCAGAGACAGGATGAAGAAAGTCATTCTTTCCGAAATAAAATTGCAGAGTTATCAGAGCTTCCCAAGGATGTGGCGCTTGGCATGCCTGTACTTACCGTCACCGGCCAGATGGAGCTGTGTCTGGAGAACTACAGAGGGATCTTAGAGTACACGGATTCTCTTGTGCGTATCCAGACGAAGACGGGGCAGATCCGCATCATCGGCCAACGGCTGCAGGTCGTATACTATACCAATGACGAGATGAAGGTGAACGGACATATAAAATCTATCGAATACCAGAATTGAAGGGGGTACCATAGTGCTGTTAAAGATTATCCGATATGCCAAAGGATATATCCGTATCCGGATCACAGGATATTCTACGGAGAGATTCTTAAATGCGTGCAGTCACAGGGGGATCATATTGTGGGGACTTGAACCAAAAGGACGGGCTTATGAGATGAATATCTCAATCCCGGGCTTCCGTAAATTAAAACCGATCATCAGGAAGACAGGAACAAAAGTGAGCATTGTAGAGCGGTTCGGTCTTCCTTTTTTTTTACACAAATACCGCAAACGGAAGATGTTCTTCGCGGGAGCACTGTTATTTGCTGCATTGATATTCCTTATGTCCAGATACATATGGAATATTGATATCAAGGGCAATCTGACTTATACGGATGAGACTCTTCTTAAGTTCCTTAAGACCCGCGAGGTGGAAAATGGGATGAGGGTCTCAGAGGTGGATTGTGCAAGGATCGTTAAGGATATCCGTAAGGAGTATGATGATATTATCTGGGTTTCGGCGTCGATTCAGGGAACCCGCCTGATCATTCAGGTGAAGGAGAATGAGGACACCATACCGGCCATGGACGAGGCGGCAGAGAATCCGGATCAGGAGAAGCCGACAGACATTGTAGCCGACAGGGATTGCGTGATCACCAGGATCGTTCCGCGCAACGGGATTCCCATGGTCAGCGAGGGCGCCGAGGTCAAGACAGGAGACGTGCTGGTATCCGGCCAGGTTCCGGTGATGGATGACGCAGGTACCGTGATCGCCTACCAGTACCACGAGTCGGACGCCGATATCCAGGGGAGAACCGTGATAGAATACCAGGATGAGATGGATCTTGGTTATGAAGAAAAGGAATATTACTATGATAAGAAGACACATCTGCCTTTGGAGAAGAATGAATACTTTTTGAAGCTCGGGCGTTATACACTGGAATTCGGCAATATCCGGAATCAATACAGGGCATGGGAAATGTACGGATATGAGAAGCAGTTATGCATCGCCGAGAACTTCTACCTGCCCATATCTTATGGGAAAAAGACGGCCAGACCTTATGAATCCGGGGAGATAAAATATACGAAAAAAGAGCTTCAACAGCGGCTGAGCAGAAAATTTCAGCAATATTGTAAAGATTTGGAGAAAAAAGGGGTAGAAATTATTGAGAATGATGTTAAAATATACACAGGGTCTCAAAAGGCCGAGGCAAAGGGGCGGCTTACAGTACAGATGCCGATCGGCAGGCAGGCTGAGTCCCGGTTACTGGAGATTCCGGTAACCGAAGAACAAGACGAGACAGGAGAATAGCGGATGGGATTAATGGAAGCAGTCATGAATATACCGGCAGAGCATGAGAGTAATGTGTTCGGCCAGTTTGATGCTTATGCTAAGAAGATAGAACGCACGCTTCATGTGACACTGATCGCAAGAGGCGAGAATATGAAGATCATGGGAGAGGCCGCGAATGTAGAGAAGGCGAAGAAGGTCTTAGAGCAGCTCGTGGGGCTTTCCAGGAGAGGCAATACGATCCAGGAACAGAATGTGGATTACACGCTTGCCCTTGTGATGGAGGATAGCGAGGGAAGCGTACTGGAGATTGATTCAGATATTATCTGTCATACCCTGCAGGGTAAGCCGATCAAGCCTAAGACTCTGGGACAGAAGAAGTATGTGGATGCGATGCGTAACAAGATGATCGTATTCGGCCTTGGCCCTGCCGGGACCGGGAAGACCTATCTTGCGATGGCTATGGCGATTACGGCATTTCGCAATAATGAGGTGGGGCGTATCATACTGACGCGTCCTGCCATTGAGGCAGGCGAGAAACTTGGATTCCTGCCGGGGGATCTGCAGAGCAAGATCGACCCGTATCTGAGGCCGCTTTATGATGCCCTGTACCAGATCATGGGTGCGGAGAGCTTTCTTAAGAATTCGGAGAAGGGGCTGATCGAGGTGGCGCCGCTGGCATATATGAGAGGGCGGACGCTTGACAATGCATTTATCATACTGGATGAAGCGCAGAATACGACACCGGCTCAGATGAAGATGTTCTTGACAAGAATCGGTTTTGGTTCTAAAGTAGCTGTTACGGGTGATATTACCCAGAAGGATCTTGCGCCGGGGCAGGTATCCGGCCTGGATATTGCCATTTCCGTCCTTAAGAATATTGATGATATCGGTATCTGCCATCTGACCAGCAAGGACGTGGTGCGTCATCCGCTGGTTCAGAAGATCGTGAAAGCATATGAAGATTACGAGAACCGTGAGAAAACGAAGAGCCGTGACAGGAATGACAGATATAAGAAACGGCGGAATCGGTAATATAGAGGGAGAAGGATATGACACTTTACTATGAGGAGGAAGGGGCGCTTCCTCTTCCGCTTGAATGTCAGAAGACGGCGGAAGAGGTCATTGAGAGGGCGCTTGATGTGATTGGCTGTCCCTATGAGGCAGAGGTGAGCCTTCTGCTTACCATGGATGAACAGATACAGGAGATGAATACGGAATTCAGGGGGATAGAACGCTCTACGGATGTGCTGTCATTTCCGATGATCGACTATCCCGGACCCGGAGAGTTCGGATTCCTTGAGGAGAGAGCGGACTGCTTTGATCCGGAATCGGGAGAGCTCTCTCTGGGAGATATTGTGATATCCAAAGAGAAGGTAATCGCGCAGGCGCAGGAATACGGACATTCTGTGCTGAGAGAGTATGCGTTTCTGATCGTGCATTCCGTGCTGCACCTGACTGGATATGACCATATGGAAGAGGAAGAACGGCAGGAGATGGAGGCAATGCAGAGGAAGATCATGGAGAGCCTTTGTATCTTGCGCTGATATTTCCGGATAATATATTTTACGATAAGATGGAGTAATATATGGCGAAACGACGAAAAAAGAGAGATAAGAATTTCCTGTTACAGGGTTCTATTCTTGCGATCGCAGGAGTGATTACGAAGATTATCGGGGTTGTCTACAGGATCCCGCTTACGAATATTGTAGGTAACGAAGGGATGGGCTATTACAGTGTGGCTTTTTCGATCTATACGATCGCGTTGATGCTCACTTCTTACAGCCTTCCTCTCGCTGTGTCCAAATTAGTCTCCGCAAGGGTTGCGGTAGGGCAGTACAAGAATGCTTATAAGGTGTTCCGCTGTGCGATGATGTTTGCTTTCGCGGCAGGAGGACTGGTTGCTTTGGCGATCTTCCTGGGTGCAGACTTCATAGCGACGTCTGTAATGAAGATGGATATGAGCGTATATGCCTTGCGGGTACTGGCGCCCTGTATCCTGGTCGTTGCGATCCTTGGTGTTCTGAGAGGGTTCTTTCAGGGAAATGGTTCCATGATGCCGACGGCATTGTCCCAGGTCTTAGAACAGGTGGTCAATGCGGCGGCATCTATTATCGGGGCTTATCTGCTCTTGAAGACAGGAAGAGACCTTGCCGAGACAAGGGGAGACGCGTCCTACGGTCCGGCGTATGCCGCGGCGGGAGGAACGGTGGGAACGGTTGCCGGGGCAGCATTCGCACTGATAACGGTAGTGTTCGTTTTTATCGTCTATCAGCGGGTGTTTAAGCGGAAGATGTGGAAGGACAGGAGCCGCAAGAAGGAGAGCTACAGCAGGATCTATCAGATTCTGTTCCTGACCATCGCGCCGGTCATATTGAGTGCGACGGTATATAATATCAGTGATTTTCTGGATACGGCGATATTTAACAATATTATGGCGGCCCAGGGCTATCAGAAGACCGAGTATGCCAGCTTCATGGGGATCTTCAACAGCCAGTATAATACGCTGGTTAACGTGCCGTTATCCGTATCAAGCGCGCTGGCGGCGTCTTTGATCCCAAGCCTTGTGACGACTGTGCAGACCGGAAGCAGGAAGCAGGTACATAACAAGATCAGCATGGTGACAAGATTCAATATGATGATTGCGATTCCTTGTGCCATGGGCTTTCTGATCCTTGCCAAACCAATTATGGATCTTCTGTTCTATGAAGGAGACAATCGGATGGCGGCGCTGATGCTGCAGTTAGGAGCGGTATCCGTGATATTCTTCTGTCTCTCTACCGTGACGAATTCTGTTCTCCAGGGGTTGGATGATATGATGACGCCGGTCAAGAATGCCGGGATCTCGCTTCTGATCCATACGCTGTCATTGTTCTTGATGCTGGTGGTCTTCAAATGGAACATCTATGCGGTGGTAATCAGCAAGATCGTTTTCTCCGGTGCGATCTGTATTCTGAACGCCCATGCACTCCGCGAGAGGATCGGATATGTGCAGGAGCGCAGGCAGACATTTATCATTCCCCTCCTTGCGTCGGGAATCATGGGAGCCGTGACGGTGGTCGTTCATCTGATCTTTGAATTATTTGCAGGGGAGAAGATTGCGACGGTGGTTGCGTTATTTGCCGCGGTATTCGTATATGGAGCGGCGCTGGTGCTCTTAGGCGGAGTTACGGAAGATGAGGTACGCAGTATGCCAAAGGGAAGGATGATTTTGTCTGTATGCCATCGGCTGCACTTGTTCAGGAATTGAATTTTGAATGCATAAAATATAAAATATTTACCGATACTGTACTAAAAAAGGAGTTGCTCTTATGAGAACGAAGTATGGTATCGGTTTTTTTGCAGTAATGATCGTGGCGATGACGCTGATGGCGGGAGCTTATCAATTAAGCTTCAAGAAAGCACAGGAGCGTGCGGCTAAAGTAGAGATCGCCAGGGACACGGAGCCTAAGGAGCTGACGGTGACGGAACAGGAGCCTGTGACGATCGCGGCGGACGGCCAGGCATTGAAGGAGGATTGCTATTATCTGATGGAGGTCAACGGATATGTGGTCGTATATCTGAGTGATAAGAAGACCCCTTATGAGTACACGGATATCAAGTGTGACGGACTGCCTTCCGAGATGCAGAATGAGATCAGGAATGGGAAGTATATGGAGGATGCGAAGGCACTGTATGGATTCCTTGAGAATTACTCCAGTTAATGCGTTGAAACAAAAGTCCAGATGAGACCTCTCTGCTTGTGGTGCCGGCAATGTATAGTCCGGTCTCTTGCCGTATGGCAGCTTGCAGAGAGGTATTTGTTTTTTGGCGGTGGACTTCTCGGCAAAGATAGTGTAAGATAAGATTTATGTGAACAGGCATAAGCATTTCAGGAAGGAAGAGGGCAATGAACGAACAGAAGATTGCAAGGATCAATGAATTGTATCATAAATCAAAGGCAGAAGGGCTGACAGAGGCAGAGCAAAAGGAGCAGCAGATCTTAAGGAGGGAATATATTGATTCTTTCCGGCAGAATCTACGGAGTCAGTTGGATCAGATCTCCATTCAGGAGGCAGACGGAAGCATTACGAATCTGGGTGAGAAATTTGGAAACAAAAAGGGAAATTAGAAGACGGATCCGTCTAAAACGGCAGGAGCTTGAAGAGGATGTGTGGCGCAAGGCCAGCGGGGATATTGCGGCCGCGGCTGTTTCCCACCCCTGGTTTTCTGAGGCAAGAGAGATCTATACATATGTGGATTACAACCGGGAGGCAGGGACGCGTAGGATCATTGAGACGGCTTTTGCACAGGGCAAGAATGTGTGGGTTCCCAAGGTGACGGGGAAGACCATGCATTTTTACCGCATTGAGAGTCTTACCGAGCTTAGGCCGGGGACGTGCGGAATATTGGAACCGGCGGGAGACGGGCCGATGGATGGCGGCGATGCTGTCTTGATGCTGATGCCGGGGGTGGCGTTCGACGGGCAATGCCATAGAGTCGGTTACGGCGGCGGCTATTATGACCGGTATCTGGCGGAACATCCGGGGTTTCGGATGATGGCGCTGGCGTTTGAATTCCAGATCTTGCCGGAGGTGCCTTATGAGGAGCATGATATCCGGCCGGAGATTGTAATTACAGAGAAAAGAATGATAATAAATTGTTGTGAAGGAGAGGGGGAACAGGATATGCCGACAGGACTGCCAAAGGATCCGCTGCTTTTATTGAGCGTTGTCAATACGAAGCTTCGGGATTATTATCCGGCATTGGATGCATTGTGTGAGGATATGGGCGCGGACCGGGATGAGATCATAGATACGCTTCGGGAGATTGGATATGAATATGACGAGGGGAGAAAGCAATTTGTATAATGAAATTGATAGGGAGGGATTATGGAGAGAAACATAAGCGTCATAAAAGATGTGAATGGGAAACAGATTGTTATTGTAAATGATATTCGTTTTAAAAGAAAAAGAAATATAGATTGGGATGAGGTGGAGCAGTATTTAAAACAGTATGTTGGAGAATTTATAGAAATTGCCGAAAGTAAAGAAATTATATATATTGGCAGTGACCTGCCTGATGAATATTCGGGCTCGAAGTATACTGCAAAATTAAAAGGAGCATTAGCAAAGGCAAAAGCAAATGCCTCACAGGGAATTCCGGAGATAATAGAAATTGCGGAGAATAAAAGATTTCAGGAAAATTTGGAAAGAAAACATAGTAAAAATTCATGCAGAGTTGGTGATAAGACATTCTGAAAACAGAAAGCTGTATTTATATGATATCATAAATATAAAAAAAGAAACGAGCACCCCGCTTGAGCTATAAAGCTGTACGGTAAAAAACCCGCTTCTTTTATGTGTTGATTATATGATAGAAAGGGAGAAAAGTCAAGAGAAAATGTATATGGAAGAAAAAATTTCCAATAAAATTGATTTAGATAAAATAGACATTCATGCAGAGCCGCCTGCCGGGGAACCGGCCAGGCAATACTATTTTATGGCAAAATGCCGGGAGTGGACAAAAGGCTTTGAACAGAAAAACGGGCGTGTTCCCACAGCCTGTGTAACCACATTTGGCTGCCAGATGAACGCCAGGGATTCTGAGAAGCTTCGAGGTATCTTAAAGGAAATGGGATATGAGGAAGCCCCGGAGGAGAAGGCGGATTTCGTGATCTATAATACCTGTACGGTTCGGGAGAATGCGAACACGAGGGTATATGGACGGCTTGGGCAGCTAAAACCCCGGAAGAAGAAGCATCCGCATATGATGATCGGCCTTTGCGGCTGTATGATGCAGGAGCCGGAGGTTGTGGAGAAGCTAAAGAAGAGCTACCGGTTTGTGGATATTATCTTTGGGACTCATAATATCTATAAATTCGCAGAGTTGGTTGCAACGCGTCTTCTGTCAGAGCGGATGGTGATCGACATCTGGAAGGACACGGACAGAATCGTGGAGGACCTTCCGAATCAGCGGAAATACGCCTTCAAATCAGGGATCAATATTATGTTTGGATGCAATAATTTCTGCAGCTATTGTATCGTACCTTATGTGAGGGGCCGGGAGAGAAGCCGGGATCCAAAGGCGATCATCCGGGAGATTGAGCGGTTGACGGCAGACGGAGTCAGTGAGGTGATGCTGCTTGGGCAGAATGTGAATTCTTATGGGAAGACCCTGGATACACCGATGACGTTCGCCGGGCTGCTTAAGGAGATCGAACAGATCGAAGGGCTTAGGCGGATCCGGTTTATGACTTCCCATCCGAAGGATCTGTCCGACGAACTGATAGAGGTGATGAAGAATTCGAAGAAGATCTGCAGGCATCTGCATCTTCCGGTGCAGTCGGGAAGCACGGATATCCTTGCGAAGATGAACCGGCGCTACACGAAGGAGCAGTATCTTGAATTGACGGAAAAGATCCGCAAAGCGGTGCCGGATATCTCCCTTACAACGGATATTATCGTGGGATTCCCGGGGGAGACGGAAGAGGATTTTGAAGAGACGCTTGACGTGGTAAGGAAGGTGCGCTATGACAGTGCATTTACCTTCATCTACTCGAAGCGGACAGGGACGCCGGCAGCCGTGATGGAGGACCAGGTGCCGGAAGAGGTGATCAAGGACCGGTTCGACCGTCTGCTTAAGGAAGTGCAGTCGATCGCGGCAGAGACTTGCGCAGTGCATGAGGGAACCGTGCAGGAGGTGCTTGTGGAGGATATCTGCGACCATGACCCTTTGATGGTAACAGGGAGACTGAGCAATAATCTGCTGGTACATTTCCATGGAGGAAGGGAACTGATCGGGAAGTACGTGAATGTGGCGCTTAAGGAGTGCCGGGGATTCTATTATATCGGAGAGCAAGTATGACAGTAAGATTCTATGAAGAGGTTGAGGACAGTCTGCTGAAATTCGCGGTGATCATCGCGAGGACTGATGGGAAATATATCTTCTGTAAGCATAAGTCCAGAGAGACTCTGGAAGTGCCCGGCGGACACATAGAACAGGGTGAGACGGTTCTGGAGGCGGCCAGGAGAGAACTGTATGAAGAAACCGGGGCGGTCAGATATCATATAGAACCGGTCTGTGTATATTCGGCTGCATCTGATCCTGACGGGGAAGAGACCTTTGGGATGCTGTATTATGCCGAGATTGAAGCATTCGAGAAGGAATTACATAGCGAGATTGAGAAGATCGTGATCATGGAGGAATGTCCAAATTGTTGGACGTATCCTGAGATACAGCCGAAGCTTCTTGCCGAGGCGAAAAGGAGAGGTTATCTGCCGGATCAGACTGACGGAGGGCGTATGGCATGCTGGATCTGAGAATCAAGGAATATCTTTCTAAAGTCGGAATCCGCAAGATATCCGAACTGGATACGGCGCTGATCGAAACCTATGGACAAGAAGAAGGGGAGAATCATATTGACCGACTGACCAGGTTGTATGACCGGTCGGAGGAACGGCTGATGTATGGAGCGAAAGATACTCCGTATCTTCACCGTCAAGAGGAGCTTGTGGATTACCTGAATCAAAGCTTACAGATGAGTATTCTGGCTGCTTCTTTTTATGATTATGTGTTCTTTCGAAGGGTCATGGATTATCTGCTGAAGTATGAGCGTTATTGGACAGGGGATATTCTTGACATTGGCTGCGGCAATGGGATTCTGGCTTGTTTTTTGGCCATGCTGCATCCAGAGTCTTCTGTCACAGGTCTGGACTTGTCCCTGAATGCCGTATCTGTGTCAGTAGAGCTTGCCGGGAGTCTTTCGGCGGAGAATGTGCATTTTGCCTGTGCAAAAGCGGCGGGAAAGAGGATGTATGACACGCTGTTCTCCTGCCGCACGGTACATGAGAATGTTGCGTGGAGGCCTCTGATCGAGGAATCGAAGGCGGCTCCTCTGTCCATAGAGGAGCAGACGAAACGGCATGAGGAATATGCGAAGACGCTTTCAGCGTTCATAAAACCGCAGGGATATCTGATCAGCGTAGAGCGTTACGAAGATGACAGCGCGTATGCCGGTTTCGTCCGTGCTTTGACAGAGTCAGGCTTTTGTACAGTGAAGGGAACACGGATGCAGTTTTCCTGTAAAAACGGAGATGAGACGGCTGCGTTTCAGGCAAGTGTCTTTCAGCTCTTGCCTTTATGTGATGGAAAGGATATCTTGAAAAAGTCAAAGACCCCGCTGCAAGCAACGGGACATCAAATTTGTAGCGCTGCAGAGCAGCGGGGTATTTGACCCTCGCGGCAGTCGCCAAATGTGCATGCAAGCATGCCCGCTTGGCTCGTTGCTCGCGGGAATAAATACCACCTATAATCTCTGCCCAAAATGCTCACACTAAGTATGACAAATATAAGTGAGGGTATATACATGAAGAAACTCAGCGAGTATTTATTTCTGTGGACACTTGGCGGAAGTCTCTATTATTTTTTTGAGATATTCTTCCGCGGTTTTTCCCACTGGTCCATGTTCATACTTGGAGGGATCTGTATGGTATTTTTTACCGTACAGGGACAGGCGGTCCATTGGGAGGATGCACTGTGGAGGCAGATCTTAAGGTGTATCATATTTGTAACGGCAATGGAATTCATTACGGGAATCATTGTAAATAAATGGCTTCATATGGCGGTATGGGATTACAGCAATCAGCCCTTTCAGTTATTCGGGCAGATCTGCCTGCCGTTTATGGTTATCTTCTCCGGCTTATGTGCCCTGGGGATTTTCCTTGGAGGGTATCTGACTTACTGGCTGTACGGGGAAGAGAAGCCGCATTATCATGTACTATAGGTGTAAAATCTTTGTGGAATTATCAGAGATTTTACACCTTTTTGCTTTGTTGTAGTTGCCATTTCGCGGTTCTGTAAGTATACTTAAATGTAGATATGAAGTAAGTTACGGAGGATATAAGATGTCATTTACGATCTATGTAAGAATGAAGAAGCAGGGCAGGCGCATGAACAAGGAGCTGTCCCCTGTTCCCTTTGTTCTGGAGCAAAGGCCGGAAACGGTAAGGGAATTGCTGACGGAGTTGACCAGGCTTGGCGTGAAGGATTATGAAGAGAGAACGGACGAGGGGCAGCTTCTGCCGTTTCTGACCCGGGAGGAGATCAGCGGCCAGGCTAAGGAAGGGAAGATCTCTTTTGGGTTTCACGGCGGAAACAGAGCAGAATATCAGAAAGCGGCAGAGAATGCGCTCCAGTGTTTTGAAGACGGAATCTACAGAGTCTTTGCCGGGGATGAAGAATTGACAGGTCTTGAAGAGCGGATCCCCTGGAGGGAGGAATTAATATTTACGTTCATACGCCTTACGATGTTGTCAGGAAGGTAAGAAAGGAAATATCATGGCAGAATTTACATATCAGACGAGAAGAAAGATAACAGAAGACTGGGTAAATGAGACTGCAAAGAGGGGGCAGCATCTCTCCAAAAAGGAAAAGGAACTGCTGCCGGACGTATATGGTTATACGATTCCGCAGAATGTCTGCAATGAGATGCGAAAGCTTCTTGCAGGAAATAACGCCGGTACATTAAGCGAATTGTACCAAAACAGATTCAGCGGCCTGGTGGAGGTCTGCGTGCCTGCAGAATACCGGGAAGAATTCTATTATGCGCTGGATCAGATGAACCAGTACCAGATGACGGCCGGGTGGTACAGAAGAAGCCTGCGCTCGGGCAGCTATGCAGCATTTGCGGAACAGAGTGTGAGAGTGCTCAGGGGATATTCAAGGCTTGGATTTTACGGGGTAAGTCTTGCAAAGCTCCTGACGGGGGAAGTGCCGCCCAGGCTATACGATCATGCACGGAATGAACATTTCTCCTATGCAGAGATACTGGCGGCACAGATCGACCGGGGGAATAGAGAGGCAGTGCAGGCGGTTAAGGATATTCTCTTTGGAGAGGGGAATACAGCCATGTTAAGCCATGAGCTGATACGGGGGATCGTGATGTGCAGGGACAGGGAATTATATGATGCCCTTGGACGATTCCTCCTGGCGGCAAGGCTTCAGGAGGGGGCAAGACAGGCGGTCTGTGAGACGATGGATGCCGGACGGCCGGAAGCATTTCTGCATCTGTTTACAGTGATCGAGGATAATGACCTGATCCGTTATTCCTCTGTGAAACGTGCGGTGTCTGTCTGGATCGGGATTTTTAACGAGAAGAGCGTGGATCGGATCACGGATAAGCTGCTGCGGCTGATGGGGCGGTGCTTAAGGGAGCCGGATTTCTGCAGCGGGCAGCTTGCGTCGGAGGATTCTGTCGCCATCAGTTGTGCGCTCTGGGCGAAGGGCTTCTATGACGCGGACGAAGCGGTAGACGCCGTCCGGCATCTGATCGCACATGGTTCCAAGCATCAGAAGATGACGGCTTCGTATTTCAATCAGTCTGTTCAGGATGAAAGATTGCGGATGCAGGCGGCTAAGGAGGTCATCCTGAACGGTTCTGATGATCTGGAGCTTGTGGCATGCTTCCTGCCGGGATTCATGGAATCGACGAACACTCACTTCTACCGGCTTGTCAAGGATGAGAGCAGCAATTCTTACTCCTTCCGGGGTGATCATATAGTAGAGCCAAGGAAAATGCCGCTGGAAGAGATGTTTGCCGACAGGGAAGAAGCCGGAAGATGTTACCGGATCCTGAAGGAGATACTGGGCAGGGTTCCCAAGAAAGGCCTTACGCTTTCCCCCTGTATCTTCCCATGGCACCAGGTGACTATGAACCAGTCCGATCTTGCCGTAAGACTCTGCCTGATCGCATGGATGCTGCAGGATGAGGATATCCTTGATGAGGCGGCCGGATTCATCCCGCTGATCGGCCAGGGTGCCGGATATTCCTACTATGGGGCTTCGAGGGCTGCCGCCGCCAGACTGCTCCTGTACCGTCCTGAGACAGCCGTACGGAAAAGGATCTTGTTCGAGCTTCTGCATAACCCGGAGGAATATACGAACCGAGAAGCACATCTTCTGGCAGAAGATATGGAGCTTACCGAGGAGGACTACATACAGATTGAGAAGAATCTGAGATATAAAAAGGGCCGTAAGGGAACACTGGCGCTTCTGCGCAGACAGGAGAAGCAGCGCCTTGCATCTTCCATCTCAAGGCTTCTCTGTGAGAAATCCGAGGAATGCCGTATGGGCGCATTGGATCTTGCAATGGAATTGAAGAAAGAAGATGCAAAGTGTTTCGAGGAAATCATTCCGCATCTTCGGGCACTGCCGGAGCCGACAGGGAAAGAGCAGGTACTTCTAAAGGAGCTGCTGGGAGAGGACAGCGCCGCGCAGGATATCTTAAATACGCCGGGATACGGCCTGTATGATGTGAAAAAGGAATGGACCCTGCCGCCTGTGGAGGTGGATGATAAGAAATCCTCAAGTCTCTTCACATACGGGGAGGAGGCATGTATCCGTGTGTGTCGCTGCCTGGATGAGCTGATCGGGGAGAATGCGGGCAGGTCTTATAAGACCGCCTGGGATCAGGAGGAACTGCTTGGCAATGACTTGAAAACCAGCCGGTATATCAATGGGGATCCGGATGCCGAACCTCTGGACGCATATCCTTTTCCAGAGCTCTGGAAGGAATTCTACGAGACAGAGATCAAGACACCCGGACTTCTTCTGGAGGTAGAGCTCTACAGGCAGTGCTGCCAGCAGAGAACATTTTACGAACAGAATAAGAAGCTGTACAAACAAGTCTTTGGAAGCGGGCTTTTGAAGAAACTACCCTTCCAGAATCTTCTGCCTGCGATCACTTACAGCAGACAGGTGCATACGGTGATATCTGCTTTATTTGAGCAGTATGTTCCGGACTCGTGTAAGGCGGATTTTGCCTTACACGGAATGGCAAGATTCCTGTCGGTACTGGATACCACTAACGATATCTTCTCAGTGAGTGAGAAGCGCTGGAACGGAGAAATGGTAACTTACACGAAACGTGCAGCAGAACTGCCGGTCTTCGGCGATATGATCCGATGGCTGTCCGGTGTAAATGAAAAGGACTGGGGGAGTGCATTCACCCTAAGGTTCCGCCTCGGACAGCATTATCTGGGGCAGGAGGACAGGGAACAGTCCAGGCAGTATTCCTATCAGACTGCCAGCCGCTGTTATCTGGGCCTTGCCGACTATGTGGACTGTCATGTACGGGGAGCCTGGGATAAGGATCTGTTCTATAAGGCGGTGTTTACATTCCTGAATCTGGGAAGCCTGTTAGAGCCTGTCAGTACCGTTGAGCAGAAAGGCATGGTCTCATCAAGAAGGGCCAGAGTTTACAGCCTGAATTCTTTCTTCGGTTACAATGTGATCCGGCCTGCAGACGGGAAATACCGATTTGATACCATCGGGAATGAGATGCCCAAGATGACACTGGCCCATGAGCTTTACGGAGAACTGATTCCGATCGTCTTAAACGTCGAATTAAAGCGCGGGGAGCAGCCGACTCCATTTTCCGAATATATACATCAGATCAAGGTGATCTACGGTATCGGCTATATGATCCAGATCCTAACGGCGCTGGGGAAGGACCCGCTGCAGCGCGGTTACAGCTATTACTCGTCCAACAGTGAACGTAGGGCGGTGCTGAGTCATTTGCTGAAAATATGTATGCCGGGACCGGGAGAGACAGCGGCAGATCTGAAGGCTTCTTTGAAGGGAACGGACATTACGAAGAAGCGGCTGGTGGAGCTTGCCATGTATGCGCAGCAGTGGATCCCGATGATCGAGGAGTATCTTAAGATTCCTGGATTCGCGAGCACCTGTTATTA
>CANDQP010000010.1 GCA_947388185.1 uncultured Dorea sp.
GTTGCCGCTTCTTGGGCAGGTGACGCACAGGCAGTCATGCTGCGACAGGATAAGCTCTACCGTGTTCCGTCGGTGGTTTCTTACCTTCGGACTGTTCGTATAGACGACCATGCCTTCTTCGGCTACATTGTTACATGCGGTGATCAGCCGCTCTTTTCCTTCCAGTTCTACGACACACACACGGCAGGCTGCGATCTCATTGATTCCTTTCAGATAGCAAAGGCTTGGAATTGTGATTCCGTTCTGATCGGCAGCTTCCATGATTGTGGTATTTTCTTTTACTGAAATCTGTTTTCCGTCTATTGTAAGATTTACCATAATTTCTCTCTGCCTCCTTTGAATATTCCATATCCGAAATGATCGCACCGTAAGCAGCGGTTTGCTTCCTGTATTGCTTCTTTCTCTGTCATGCAGTTTTCCACACCTTCAAAGTCGCAGACTCTGATTCCGGCTTCGCGTTCCGTAAGATTGACGCGGCCGCACGGAGTCCTGTCGTCGATATTCGGGATCGGTACTTCAACATCACTGGTGATAATATGATGATAACCAAGATATTCATCAATATTTGCCGCAACCACCTTCGCTCCGGCAATCGCTTTGATCACGGTGGCAGGGCCGCTTGCACTGTCTCCTCCGGCAAATACACCCGGCATGTCCTTAAAGGCTCCGGTGCTGGTGGTGACAATCTTGCCGCGTGCTACCGGAACTCCGGCGTCCTCGAAATGCTTCGTCTCGATATTCTGGCCGATCGCAATGATCAGAACGTCGCATGGGATATAGATATTCTCTTCTCCGGTAGGCCGGATGCTTGCGCGTCCGTCGCGGATGGCGCTTACCATCTGCGGAGTCACATAGATGCCCTTTACATGGTTATTCTCGTCTACGTCAATGGAAGCAGGGGCTTTTAGTGTCTGCATCTCGATTCCTTCAGCGACCGCTCCTTCGATCTCATCGTAGAGGGCCGTCATATCTGCGATCCTTCTGCGGTAAACGATGCTGACCTTCTTAGCGCCCAGACGCTTGGCGGTGCGCACGGCATCCATGGACACATTGCCGCCTCCGATCACGGCGACTTCCTTGCCGGTCAGGTCCATAATCTTGTTCATTCCCACGTCTCTTAAGAATTCTACTGCAGGGAGTACGCCTGCGGCGTCTTCACCTTCTATTCCCAATTTCTTGTCGGTGCTTGCACCGACGGCGATGAGCACTGCGTCATATTCCTTCTGGATCTCCTGGATCGTAATGTCTGTTCCGACCTTCACCCCGTATCTGACTTCTACGCCGGTCTTTAGGATGCTGTTGATATCGTCGTCCAGCCGGTCTTTCGGCAGCCGGTAATTAGGGATACCGTAGCGCAGCATTCCCCCAAGCTTCGGAAGCATCTCGTATACGGTGGTCTGATGTCCCATAAGCTGCAGATAATAAGCTGCGCTTAAGCCGCACGGACCGCCGCCCAGAACCGCCACCTTCTTGCCGGTGCTCTCGGCACATGCCGGAGGCTCGACCTCTCCTGCGAAATCTGCCGCCACGCGCTTAAGGCCGCGGATGTTGATGGCATCGTCTACCATATTTCTGCGGCATCTTGCCTCGCAGGGGTGCTCACAGATGAAGCCGCAGGTTGTGGGGAACGGATTGTCCTTGCGGATCAGGCGGATAGCATCCGCGTACCTTCCGTCCCTGACCAGCGCGATATAACCCGGAATATCCACACGGGCGGGGCACAAGGATACACAGGGTACCGGCTGGCTGTATGTACAGATGCATCGTCCTCTCTCAATATGTTCAATATAGTCGTCCCGGTATCCGATCAGTCCCTTATATACCATATTGGCGGCCTCATAGCCGATCGCGCAGTCTGCGGACTCCATAACGGACACGGCTGTCTTCTCCATAATATCCAGGGTTTCCATGGTTGCTTTCCCGTCAAGGACATCCTTGATCAGGTGGTTAAGCTGGCCAAGCCCGATTCGGCACGGCACACATTTGCCGCAGGTCTGTGCATGACATAACTCCAAAAATGCCCTCGCCATATCTACCGGGCATAATCCCGGCGGACTGGATTCGATCCGACGTTCCAGATCTTTGTAAAGACCTTCTATCACGATGTCAGCCCGGCTTGGAGAGTCAATCTCTAATCTACTCATTTTACGTTCATTCCTCCTTTTTGTATAAAATATTATGAATAATTACAATTATTATAACATTTGTTTGAGAATTTGTAAGTAGTTTTATATTAAAAAGCATTCTCAAAACCAAGAAATATTGGTATAATGTTACGTGATTGAAAAATTCTATTATTACGGAGTTTATAAGCATGGATATGATTTTAAATTACATAGATCAACATATGGAGCCGCTGTGTCTGCTGTTCTGCTCTATAGTTTTTGCAGCGGTGTGCCTGCTGCTGTATTTGAGAGAGAGGAGCCGAGCGGCGCAGACAGAAGCTTTGGTTCTTGGAGAACGCGGGTTTTACCGGTCCTTTGCGGTCAACAGGCAGGATTTTTTCATGCTGGTCGGAAGGAGCGACTTGCATATTCATTATATCAGCCCGAATTTTGAGGCTCTGACCGGGCTTGATACGGAGCGCGTGTATGCAGACCTTGAGGTGCTTAGATCTCTGGTTGAGCCGAAGACTGCCAGGAATGTGCTTAAGGAGCTTAAGGCATGGGATCAGACGCGGGAGCTTAAGCTGGAATTCGGCTATAAGGCATACGGAAGGAAGCGGGAGAGACATGGCTGTGTGTCCATTGAGCCGGACAAGGACCGTTATCTGGTCGTGTTCAATGATAACACGGAGGATTACGAGATACGCAGTTCCATGAAGAGAGAGCTTGAACATGCATATCAGGAGAGCCAGGCCAAGACAGATTTCCTGTCCAAGATGTCCCATGAGATCCGTACGCCGATGAACGGGGTATTGGGGATGTTGAGCCTTGCGAAGGCCCATGTGAGAGACCCGAAGCAGACGGAATATTATCTGGACCGTGCGGAGAGTCTGTCTCAGTTTCTGCTGACGCTGATCAATGACATCCTGGATATGTCCAGGATCGAGAGCGGGAAGATGGAGCTTGAGGCAGTGCCGTTTGATCTGTTTGAAGTAGCGGAGAAGTTGGATTCCATGTTCCGCAATACGACGGAGGCGAAGAACCTGTTCTGGGATGTTCAGATGCAGGATTTTGACGTGAGCCGGGTAGTTGGGGACGAGCTGCGGCTGACGCAGGTTATTATTAATTTTATATCCAACGCGGTCAAGTTCACGCCTGCAGGCGGTTCTGTCATTGTTACCTTCCGGCAGATGCATAAGATCGAAGGGAAGCTCCATCTGATGATCCGGGTGAGGGATACAGGTAAGGGGATCAAGGCCGATTTCTTAAGCAAGATCTTCCGTCCTTTCGAGCAGGAAGATGCGTCTACCGCCCATCATTACGGAGGCAGCGGCCTTGGTATGGCGATCGCAGACAATATCGTCAAACTGATGAACGGCGAGATCATCGTGGAGAGCGAAGAGGGGAAAGGTACGGAGTTCGTGGTCTATATCAGTCTCCCGATCGCCGAAGGAGAACAGAGAGTACCGGATTCCTGGAAGGAAATGAAAGACACAGCAGGCGAAGAAGACCGGAAGAAAGCTATCGAGGAATTTACGCTGGAGGGCGTGCGTCTCTTGCTTGCGGAGGACAATGACGTCAATGCGGAGATCGCCATGGAGATCCTTGAGATGGAAGGGGCCGTGACAGAGCGCGCCTGTGACGGGCTGGAAGCGGTAAGGATGTTCGAGGAGAGCCCGGAGAACGGATACGATGCGATCCTTATGGATATCCAGATGCCGAACATGACTGGCTGGGAGGCGGCGGCCGAAATCAGGAAGTTACAGAGACCGGATGCGGATATTCCGATCTTTGCCATGTCTGCCAATGCATTTGTTGAGGATAAGCGGCATTCCATGGAGATGGGGATGAACGGACATATTACGAAGCCGGTTGATTATGACGAGGTCCGCCGTCTGGTAGGCGAGGCTTTGCTGAAATAAACCTGGCAATCATTAAAAGGTGAGTGAGTTATAGTTATGAAGAAATGGAAGAATATCAAGAAGAGCCATCTGGCTGCAGCGCTGACAGTGGTTCTGGTGGCGGGAGCAGGAGTGACTGTGCTGCTTAATGCGTCCAGCCTGAACAGAATCTTTGAACCCAGGGATTTCGAGCGTTTTGAGAATGAATATGAGGACGGCAGCGAGTTTGACTCTGTGTCGGGAGACGGAGAAGAGTCCGATCTTGCCGACGAGCATGAGGACGGCCGGGATAATGCGGATGAGGATGTACAGAAGGCGCTGCGGGTCGCCGAAGATGAGTCCGGGGACAGGGATCGGCCGGGGCTTGCTGACGACCGGAATCATACAGGCGGCCCGGGCAGGGAAGAGAATCCGGATGCATTCGAGGTCGTAGATAACCAGGGGATCGGCGGCATCGACGTAAGGCCCGGTGACGGTAACGATGCCAATATTCCGGGCAGCGGCGGGAATGCAGACGGTAACGGGAGTGATCCGTCTGTTCCTGGAAGCCCAGGGAATTCCGATCAGAACGGCAAGCCGGGCGGGACGGAGAGACCGGGTACATCCGGTAAGCCGGAGCGTCCGGGGAAGCCGGAATTCCCGTGGAAGCCGGGGGATCCGGGCAATCCGGATGACCCGGATGATCCGGATATACCGGTCAAATGGGAGGATGAGCAGCTTAAGCCCCGGGACCCGGTTCAGACGGAGCATGGAACCTTGATGAGACTCAGCGCGGTGATTCACAGGGAATATTATCAGGGAGATGTATTTCAGGGGGAGGATGCGACAGTCACCGCAACCTTCCTGAAGGGCGGTTCAAGCCGTGAGATCACCGTGCCGTACGGGGGAGCGGATGGTTACAGCGTCCAGCTTTCCACACAGACCCGGGGGCGGCATACGGCTACCTTTACCTATAAGGGAGTTACGGCGAGAGCGCAGTATGAGGTGATCTCAAGCGAAGTCTCTGTGTTCTATTACGGCGAGAACGGAGGGAATATATACGCGTTTAGCTTCCCGGGACCGATTGATGCGGAAGAATTGCCATCCATACCTGCCACAAGCGGCGGCAGGGCAGATCTGACGGATGCTCACAGCCGCCTGATCGCTTATCTGGGAGATCGGAAGATTGAGGCTGAGTTTAAGAAAGAACACAACTACAGCAATGTTGTATTTCTGCGGGAGCAGGACGGATATCTGGCTACGATGCTGTCCGGATTCCGGTATTATTCCAACGGGGCGCTGGCAGAAGACGGAGGACCATATCTGTATTATCCGGTTTCAAACTGGGGAGCGTTCACAAGGCATGTCGTGGATGTGGTGACGGAAGTTCCGGAAGGCTATAAGATCATCCGTTCTGTGTCGAATGGGGAGGACCTCAACAGATACAGAGGAGAGCAGGTACTTAAGGGATATACCGGGAGTGATACGGTTCTTAGTGTGCCTGCGGGCGTGACGAAGATCAGCCTGGAAGGAACCCAGGGGAACGGGGATATCACGTCGATGGTACTGCCGGAGAGTGTCAGTGTGATCGACTTCGAGAGTATTACCAGATGTCTGCCGGGGCTTGAGTCTTACGCGGGCCAGGGGACCGGCAATTATCAGGCGATAGACGGGGCGCTCTACAGCGGGGACGGCAGTACGCTGATCAGTGTTCCGCCGGGGAAGACGGAACTTCAGATCCCGGATGCGGTGACAACGATTGCGGGCAATGCGTTCCTGGGCAGCCGTATCAGAGAATTGACGATTCCAGGTACGGTAACCCGGCTTGAGGAAGATTGTCTGAAAGGATTTGCAGGAGATGTGATCCGCATAAAGGGACAGGGGGATCTAAGTGTCGGCTCTGATACCGGATATAGAGGGAAGGTCTTATTCGAGGACTCGGCTTATGACATCCTGCTGAAAAGGGGAATGGCTGCATTTCGAAGCGAGGCGGTAAGCTTTGGGGCGATGGACGGCAGCGGTGCGGAGATTCCGGGGAAAACGGGAATCTACCGGTACGACAGTAAACGCGGCGTCCTGACGCTTGCAGATAAACAGGAGACGCTGGCGGGCATCCTGCCCGGCAGATCTGGATATTACAGGGTGCCTGCGGGGATCACGGAGATAGGAGAAGCGGCTTTTGCCGGTGCGGACAGCCTGCGGGAGATCGAGCTGCCGGATACGGTGCATAAGCTTCAGGACGGAAGCCTGGTGCTTCTTGAGAATGTAAGGCGGATCCTGATATCTTCAAAGAATCTGGAGATCTCTCCGATGATATTCGGCGATCCGGCGGCAGGAGCCAAGGTGCCGGATCTGGAGATCTGCGTGCCCAAGGAAGCTTATCAGACTTATCTCTCACAGTGGTCGCAGGTGCTGGACCCGGTCTATGGAAGAGGAGCGGTCAGACGGCTGCTGGCAGTGAATGATGACACGGTCTTCTACGAAGATGAAGCAAAATACCAGAAGATCGTCAAAGGCGGCAAGGAGTCTTACCGTCTGCTTACAGTGTACGCACAGAATCAGACTGCTTTTAAGGTGAAGGATCAGACTTCAGAGATCGGCGAGGGGGCGTTTGCCGGCTGCGGCATGCTTGAGATCGTGTATCTGCCGGATACCGTGAATAAGATAGGAGCGGGAGCCTTTGCAGGCTGCGGAAAGCTCCAGACAGTGACGGCAAAGGCCGCGGATATATTTCCGTCGGATGCATTTGATCCGGCGGGCTTGGAGGTACGGATCTATGAGAAGGGGGACCGTTTCGCAGAATTCGTCTATGATGAAGGCATGGTGTATGGAAAGTCCGGGGATGGGATCTATACTCTGCTCGATGTGCCGACAGATCGCACGGCGGATGTTGCGGTCTATCAGAAGACTGGATATCTGAATGCGGAGGCCTTCAAGGACTGTACGGCTTTAAGCCGTATCGAGATACCGGACCAGAAGGCGCTTATAGAGATCGGAGATCGTTGTTTCGAGAACTGCAGGGCAGTAGGAGCGTTCGATCTGTCGAAGGCTGCAAGCCTTGGGAAGATCGGGGAAGGAGCGTTTCGTTCCTGTACGGGTCTTACGAGCCTGATCCTGCCCGGAGGTGTCGGCGAAGTCCCCGGCGGAATGTGCTACGACTGTTCCGCTTTGGAGACGGTAGAGGCAAAAGGCGCTGCCGTGATCGGGGACGAGGCGTTCTATAATTGTGTCAGCCTTAAGCAGGGAAGCCTGTCGCTTGGATGGGATCAGATCACTGCGGTCGGGGACCGGGCTTTCGCGTATTGTGTCCAGATCACTGCGTTTCCGAGTATGAACAGCCTTGAGAGCCTTGGGATCCAGACCTTCTTCTCCTGTCAGCGGCTTCGCCAGATTGTTTTGCCGGAGACGCTGACCAGCATGGGTGAGGAGTGCTTCGGTGAATGCGGTTCCCTTACGCGGGTGGAACTGAACGGGAAGCTGACGGGTATCAGCCGTTACTGCTTCTATGGCTGCCGCGAGCTTGTCAGTGTTGAATTCAGCGAACAGCAGAGGGAGGCGCTGCAGTTGATCGGTGTGCAGGCGTTCGGACATTGTACGTCCCTTGAGAGTCTGGACCTTGGAAGCTTCCCGGGGTTGAAGCAGATGGGAGAGCGCACGTTCCTGGGCTGTGACGCGCTGACTACGGTCAAGATGCCGGAGAATCTTGAAAAGGTCCCGGATTATTGCTTTGAGGATTGTCAGAATCTATCCATCCTGACGCTGGTATCCGGCGAGGTGACGAAGCTTGGCAGCGCGGTCTTCGGGGATGTCTTATCGCCGTATCTCAATATATGGGTTCAGCAGGAGAAGCTTGCGGATTATGAGGCGGCATACACGGAGATATTGGATCAGTTGTACGGCGAGGGAACTGCGAAGAAGATCCTGGGAATGATTGATAACGGGAGAGAGATTATACGGGGAGTCGTATTTGAGTTTACAGACGGGGGTAAGATCCTGAAGGAAGTCACGGATGCATTCCGGACAACATTTACAGGGAACTATACGGTTCCGGGAGAGACGGTTCGGATCGAGGCAGACGCATTTGCAGGCTGTCTGAACATTACCGGCGTCATATTGCCTGCCGGCAGCAGGATCAGCCTGGGAGACCGGTGTTTTAAAGCATGTCCCGGGCTTGAGACGGTAGAGCTGTACGGGGATATCCCGGAATGGGGTATGGAGACGTTCATGGATTGTACCGCCCTTAAGAAAATAAATATCGGCAGAATGGGATCGGAGGAGATTACGCGGATCGGAACCAGGGCTTTCGCAGGATGCACAGGTCTTTCGGACCGTGAGAGTGCATTGTCCCTTGGGGCGCCGATATCAGTTCTGGGAGAAGAGTGTTTTGCGGGGTGTACGAATCTTCAGGCGATTCCGCTGACAGAGAGTGCGAGACGTGCGATCGAGGTGATCGAGGATCGGGCGTTTGCAGGCTGTACGAGTCTGACACAATTCCTGAACAGTACGTTTGACGGCGTTAAGACTATAGGCAACTATGTATTTACCGGATGTGACTCGCTTCGTAATCCATCCATACCGGCAACTGTAACGTCGATCGGGGAGGGATGTTTTGCAGATTGTAAGAGTCTTACGACCGTGAGCTTCTACTGTGTGCTGGAGGAGTATCCTAAGGACTGCTTCAGGAATTGTCCAAATCTTACGAGGACCGGAGGAGTTGCGGCTGCACTCGGCGGCCTCAGACGGATCGGGGACGGCGCTTATGAAGGCTGTACGTCTCTGACGACGAATGCGAGCTGGAATCTGGGACGTTATTCGGGGCTAGAGGAGATCGGCGTTAATTCCTTCCGGGGATGTTCGGGGATGACGGAGATCGCGGTTCCGGCAACGGTGAGACGGATCGGGGCGGGCGCCTTCGACGGCCTGAGCGGTGTCGGGAAGATCACGTTCCAGTCAAAAGAGGTGCCAGAGATGGGAGTCTGGTCTGTTGTTTCGGCGCCGGTTGGTTTCGAGATCCGGGTTCCGGACAGTCAGACGGAGAATGACAGCGTATATAAGGCCTATCTGGCGCTGTTTGGTAAGCTGCTCGGAGAAGACCGGGCATATGAGGTCTTAGATTCGCTGACAGACGGAGCGAAGGGGCGCAATCCAAGAAGTATTGCGGCGGATGCCCTTCAGACGGACGGAATGGAAGAAACGGAAGAAACGGAAGAAGCGGAAGGTTCTTCAATGCCGGCAGAGACGCAGGCACAGCCAGAAGAAGTAATTAAAGGAGATATTTTGGAATGATCATACAACAATCAGAGCAGGTAATGCAGGAGATCCAGAAGGTATTCATAGGAAAGGATGAGATCATCGAGAAGGTCCTGATGAGCATCTATGCCGGCGGGCATATCCTGCTGGAGGATGCTCCGGGGGTAGGCAAGACGACACTGGCGCTTGGATTCTCCAGGGCGCTTGGACTGTCGTATAAGCGTGTGCAGTTTACACCGGATACCATGCCGTCGGATATTACCGGCTTCAGTATCTATAATAAAAACACAGGAGAATTCGAGTATAAGCCCGGGGCGGCGGACTGTCACCTGCTTCTGGGCGATGAGATCAACCGTACCTCGCCAAAGACCCAGGCGGCTCTTCTGGAGGTCATGGAGGAGGGAAGTGTAACGGTAGATGGGGTTACCCATATTCTTCCCAAGCCTTTTGTCTGTATCGCAACGCAGAACCACTATGGTTCTGCGGGTACCCAGGCACTTCCGGATTCTCAGCTCGACCGTTTCATGGTGCGCCTGAGCATCGGCTATCCGGGACGCGACAGCCAGGTTGCTATCCTGAAAAACCGCCGGGGAATCGGCGATATCGACAACGTGCGCCCGATGATGACCCGGGATGATGTGAAGGAAATACAGGATTATCTCTATTCGATCAAGATTACGGATGAGATACTCTATTATATTACGGATCTGTGCGAGGCAACCCGAAGATATTCAATGGTGGAGCTTGGAGTCAGCCCCCGCGGGGTCAATGCCCTGGCGCACCTGGTGCGCGCAAGGGCGATCTTAAGGGAACGGGATTTTGTGACGCCGGAGGATATACAGGCAGTGTTCCTGGATGTGTGCGCCCATCGTCTGGTGATGAAGCCCCAGGCTAAGATCGAGGGCGTTACCGCGGCGGATGTGCTTCTGGATATTTTGAAGAAGGTGAAGGCGCCTTCCCTGGGCAGAAAGTGATGGAATTATGTGGAAACATCGGATTTGGTATTCGGCGGTGTGTATCACTGCCCTGATCGCATATATTGTGGCAGACCGAAGGGAACCGCTGGTATTGCTGTGTGTCCTGGCCTGTCTGCCGATTCTTGGGGTGCTTCTTGAATTGGCTGCCATACGCGGGATCGAAGTTACCTGCCAGGTACAGGGAACATGCAGGGCCGGGCAGGAGATCGGGGTGCGTTTTTTCCTGCGGCGCAAGAGCAGCCTGCCGCTTGGGAGTGTCAGGATGCAGGTTGTATTTGAGAATGTGCTGTACGGGAATCAGCAAGAGGCGAATGTCTGGCTTCAGCCGGATGAGCAAAGGGAGATGAACTTCGTATATCCGCTTGAAGCGGCGGACTGCGGCAATATGAAGACCTGTGTGTCTTCGCTTGTCTGTCAGGATATCTTCGGGCTGTTCGTGTTCAGACGTCCGGTAAATATTCAGGAGGAGACACTGATCTATCCTCCGGAGATCCGGCTGAACATGGACCTTCTGCAGAGACCGGAGACGAAAAGCTTCGGTGAAATGTACGATCAGCAGAAGAAGGGGCAGGACATCAGCGAGGTGTCCGGCCTCAGGGATTATGTGCCGGGAGATTCCATGAACAGCATTCACTGGAAATTATCCGGGAAATTAGATCAGCTGATCGTGCGGGAATTCGGCAAACCGTCTAACTATAATACGCTGATACTGTACGAAATGATGAAAAGATACGGCGGGAAAGAGATCCCCAACGCTTATAACAATGCGGTGCTGGCGCTTACGGTGTCGCTGAGCTTAAGCATGCTGGAATTGAATCTTGAGCACAATGTGGGCAGGATCTTCCACAGAGAATTTCAGATGGTTCCGGTCTACTCTATGGATACCTATGAGCAGATGCAGATGAACCTCCTGTGTATGCCCGTCGTGGAGGAGGCCAACGGAGTTGATACGGTGTACAGCTTCTTCCGGGGGAATCTCCGGAATGAATATACGAAGCTTATATATATTACATCCTGTTTCGAGGAGAATACGGTCAGACAGCTGTCAAGAGAGGTTGATCTTACCGTGATCCAGGTGGTGCAGGGTACAGGGACGAATTATATGTCGTCGGCCGGGTATTCCGTGATCTCGGTGGATGCGGACACATATCAGGAAATGATGCAGAATATTACGATATAAAGGTGAGGCATGAGAATCAGAGAGCAGAAGGTCTGCCTGTATACGGCAGAGGGAAGAAAAAAAGTCAATCGTGCAAGGAGTGTGTCAGAGAGTATTTTGGCACTTTTTGTGGTGTCGGGGGTGCTGGCTTCATTTCAGGATATGATGTACAGCCTGTCCTGTCTGGCAGGGGCGGCGGTTACAGGCGGCCTGGTCATACTTCTTTTGCAGATATCGGAGGGTTCGGCCCGGGTGTCTGGGCTTGTCAGGCTGGGGATCTATGCGCTTGGCGTTATCTGCTTCCTTGGGACTATTCTCTATCTTGCCCAGGGCTTCCTCTACACGGTCAATCAGTTCCTTGTACTGTGGAATCTGCGGTTTGGGACAGAGTTCCTGCAGTTTAATGTAAACAGTACGGCGGCGCCGGGATCCATGATATTCTGGTGCCTGTTGGCCGTGCCCGCTGCTTTCCTGGTGCTGACGCTGATAAAAGAGCGTAAGACGGGACTGATCCTTGGGATCGTCTGTCTTGCGCTGCTGGTCGGTTTCGTGATCGGGCGTTCTAAGATGTGGACGGCTGTGCTGTGCCTGATACCCGGAACTCTTGGAATGCTTATCTTCTCTGCTTCACCGGGACGGCGAAGCGGGATTCGGGGTGCGGGATGCATCCTTCTTGCGGGCTTGTTATCTGCAGGCTGTATCCTGGCTACAGGCGGCTATGAGGGATTAAGCCAGATTACCAGATGGAGAGCGCAGACGGTAGCCCGGTTTGAAAGCTTCCGGTACGGGGAGGATACGCTTCCCAAAGGAGACCTTGCGAAAGCGCCGGGGCTTCTTGGCGGAGAAGAGGAGACTCTTGAGCTTGAGATGGAAGAGATACAGGAATGGTATCTGAAAGGTTTCGTGGGCGGTACCTATGACGGGAGTTCCTGGCAGACGATTCCGGCAGAGGCGTATCAGGGAGAATACGAGGGACTGATGAAGTGGCTTGAGACGAAGGGTTTCTCGGCGGTTACACAGTATTCCAGTTACCATAGGCTGACCGGGGCGGCGGAAGGGACCGATACAGAGAATACCGGGGTACAGGTTCAAAACCTGGGCGCCTACCGGAAATACGCTTATCTTCCGGCTTCTGTGGAGAACTGGACAGGCGGAGCCAGACCCAAGAAGGACTGGCAGGTATGTTCGAACCGGTTTTTCGGAGCGAAGGAGTATGGATTTGAAGCTGCAAAAGGGGCTGTGACGGCAGACAGCGCTGCTGCGGCTTCATGGGTGCAGGAGCCGGAGGGGGCGGATGCCAAGGCATATCTGGACGCGGAATCGATCTATCACTCTTTCGCGGAAGATTATTACATGGAAGTGGATGATGAACTTGGCACAGTGATAGAGGAAATGTTTTTCCCGGAGGATGAGGAGCGGGACTTCAATGACGTAACGGCGAGGATCCGCAAGGTGCTGCGTACAGAGACGCGGTATACGGAAGCACCGGGAAGCCTTCCGGCCGGGGAGGACTTCGTGCGCTGGTTTCTTGAGGATTCTAAGAAGGGCAATGCGGTTCATTATGCGTCGGCTGCGGTGATGGCGTACCGGACGGCAGGCTATCCGGCCAGATATGTGGAAGGGTATCACTATCCGGGAGAAGAAGAGGGCGCGGCAGAAGAAGGAACAACCGCTGTTCTTACCGGGAAGAACGCGCATGCCTGGGCGGAGGTCTATGTTGCGGGAATCGGCTGGCTGCCGGTAGAAGTGGTTCCCGGAATGTATACAGAGCTGTATACGAACCAGTTGATCGAAGGGAAACCTTCGTATCAGGTAAACGCTAATCCAGGCGAAGACGGTTTGGAGCTTAATGGGGACGCATCCAAAGAGAAGGAAGAAAAAGAGCCGGAATCTGACCTGTGGACCGTACGGAAGACCTTCTCGGTGATCCTGCTGATCCTGTATGCGGGCTTTGCCATCTATCTGCTGCTGGAGCTGCAGCGCGCAGCAAGGCGCATACTCCGCAGGAGAAGTCATCAGAAGAAGGCTTCGTTAAGAGACCGTGACCAGGCGATCATAGGACCCTATGCCGCATACATGGAGCGTCTTCTGACATTTGCAAAGGTAGAAGGCAATTACAACCACCCCTTAGAACTCTCCCGGCAGGTAACGGAGAAGATCCCGGCCATTAGCCAGGAAGAATACATAAGAGCGATAAACCTTCTTCAGAAAATACAATTCGGCGGCAAAGAACTCCTCCCCCACGAAAGACATACCCTGGACTGCTTCGCCCAAAGGCTTGCAAAAGCCGTCTACCGCCAGGAAAATCTCTGGGGCAGGTTCAGACTAAGATACTGGTATATAGTCAGGTGCAGTTAAAACTTATAACTGCACCTGACGCTTATCAGCCGTTAAAAATATTAATTCAACCGTCCGTACCGTTTCGTGACTGTACGTATCTCTTCCTTCAATTCTTCCGTCAGATCTTCCTTCTTAAGACGCCATTTCCAGTTATTTCCAACCGTGGAAGGCTTATTCATCCGGCAGCTGTTGTCAAGCCCCATGTAATCCTGGATAGGAATGATACAGGTCTTGGCGTTGCTCCGCATTACCAGGGAGATGAAGGACTTGTATAACTGATCCTTCGGTGTATAGTGGTCGCACATGTAATCCCTTGCTGCCTTCTGTTCCTCTGGCATAATGGTATCAAACCATCCAACGATCGTCTCATTGTCATGGGTTCCGGTATATGCGACACTGTTCTCCGGATAATTATGGGGCAGATAGTCATTGGCAGAGCCGATATCTCTTGAGTCAAAAGCGAATTCCAGGACTTTCATCCCCGGGAAGCCGGTCTCGCGGACCAGCCAGCGGACGGAATCCGTCACGTAGCCAAGATCCTCGGCGATCACCTCATGACGGCCCAGATGCTGCTCCATGCACTGGAACAGTTCGATGCCGGGACCCTTCTCCCAGTGTCCGTTGGCTGCTGTCTTCTCTCCGTATGGAATGGAGTAATATTCATCGAATCCCCGGAAATGATCGATCCGGAGTACATCATACATCTGGAAGCAGTATGCCAGACGGGAGATCCACCATTCATAATTGGTATCACGGTGATATTCCCAGCGGTAGAGCGGATTGCCCCAGAGCTGACCGTCGGCAGAGAATCCGTCCGGCGGGCAGCCTGCCACTGCGAGAGGTACATTCTGTTCGTCTAACTGGAACAACTCCGGGTGGGCCCAGGTGTCCGCGCTGTCCATCGCCACGTAGATGGGGATATCTCCGATCAGGCGGATCCCCTTCTGGTTGGCGTAAGCCTTGAGCGCGCTCCATTGCTCATGGAACTTGAACTGCATATATTGATGGAATTCAACGTAAGGGAACAATTCGTTATAATACTCCGTCATGGCGTGAGCCTTGCGCAGCCGGATATCTTCGGGCCACTGGTCCCAGGAAACGTTATTGTACTGCTCCTTGATTGCCATGAACAGGGCATAATCGGTAAGCCACCATTTGTTCTTCCTCACAAAGTGCTGGTAATCATGGTTCTCGGTGATCCAGCTTCTCTGGTAAGCCTTGTAGAGAAGGGTGTAGCGTGCTTTGTAGAGCTTCTCGTAATCTACGGTGCCGGGCTCGCTGCCAAAATCTGCCGCTTCGCATTCCTCCTTGTGCAGTACGCCTTCCTCAACCAGCGCTTCCAGGTTGATGAAATAGGGATTGCCTGCGAAGGTAGAAAAAGACTGATAAGGGGAATCGCCGTAACTGGTAGGGCCAAGGGGAAGGATCTGCCAGTAGGACTGTCCGGCTTCCTTGAGCCAGTCGATGAAGTCATATGCACTCTGAGTAAAACCGCCGATACCGTATTGGGACGGCAGACTGGTGATGGGGAGTAGGATCCCTGCTGTTCGTTTCATATATGTTACCTCCTATATCCTGCAGCGGACGAAATCCGTCTTCTGCATAGAATCTCTCTAGTAATAATTTACCTCTTTTTTGGGAAAAGCGCAATCTGATTTTGATATTGTTGCGGTAAATGTTTTATGATATAATTTTAATGGATTTGAACACGAAGAATCGTTACGGAGGTGTTATATGATAACGATCAAAGATATGGCTGATATGTTGGGGATCAGCACGACGACAGTGTCGAATGTTATTCATGGGAAGACGAGCGAGGTCTCCCAGAAGACGGTGGAAAAGGTAGAGAAATTACTAAAAGAGTACGACTATGTACCGAACAACAGCGCGAGAAGTCTGACGCAGAAGTGTTCGAAGATCATCGGTGTCTCTCTGAAGGGCAGGAAGGACCAGTATGACAACATCATAGCAGATCCTTTCTTCAGTGTGCTGCTTGGGGCGATCGAATCAGAGATCCGCCGCAGGGGATATTTCATGATGATCTATACTTCAGACGATATCTCGGAGCTGATCAGGAATATCCTGACATGGAATGCAGACGGGTTGATCCTGCTTGGGATCCTGCATGACGATTTTGTCAAGATCAAGAGCAGGTATAAGAACCCGATCGTTCTGATAGACAGTTATGCGCCAAGAGACATTATGAATTATGTGAACGTGGGGCTGGAAGACGAGAAGGGGGCTTACGAGATGACCGTCCATCTTCTCGAACGCGGACACAGAAGGATCGCATTTCTGGCGGATAACATGGAAGGCGTAGATTATATCCGTTATATCGGACACCAGAAGGCTCTGGCCAGGTATGGACTCAAGGCAGATTCCAAAGATCTGCTGATCATCCGTGCCGAGATGATGGAGAGAGAGGCCAGTATGGAGGAGCTGTTCTATCTGTCCAGGAATTATACAGCCTTCATGTGCTGTTCGGATTACTGGGCGGTCTTGATGATGAGTTATTTCAGCGACCGGGGAGTGAGGATTCCGGAGGATCTGTCATTTACAGGGTTTGACGACGTGCTGCTCTCAAGGATCATTCGGCCTGCGCTCACAACGGTCCGCCAGGACCCTGCGAAGCGGGGACGCCTTGCGGTAGATACTTTGATCAAGATGATACAGGAGGAAGAGATTCCGGAGTGGGATGTGAAGCTTCCTGTTGAGCTTGTGGTGAGGGACAGCGTGAAGACCATCTCGGCGTATGGGAATCCGGAACGCAGCATGGAGCCGGAACGCGGCATAGATGACGGGACAGACGAATAGAAGAGAAAGAACTTACAGGCAGGGACCTGCAGGCGGAGATGATTTAGATCGTTTCCTCCTGCAGGTTTTTTGGTCAAGCATACTTTTGCGCATAAGCAAAAGTGTTGTGATTTTGCATAATAAACTTAGAAAAAAACTGTATAATAATAAATAAAAATATGTCTTTAGACATATTTTTTAAAACTTATGCGCAAAAGATATTGCAAAATCACAAAATAAATGCTAATATATGTGACAAGATACCTTATGCGCAAAAGGTTAAAAAAATATAACTGTGGAGGACGAAATGAAAAGGAAAGTTATTGCAGCATTAATGGCAGCAACAATGGTATTAGGTTTGGCGGCATGTGGTTCATCAGGCGGAGATTCCGGTGACGGCGGCTCAGGCGGTTCTTCATCTGGTTCAGACGGGAATACGATCCGTCTGGTTAATGGTAAGATCGAGATAGACGGCACTTTGAAGAAGCTGGCTGAGATGTACAAGGAAGAGACGGGTGTGACGGTAGAGATCGAGTCTATGGGCGGCGGCGTTGATATCCAGGGAACCATCAAGGGTTATTATCAGGCTGGCAATATGCCGGATATTTTTGTCAATGCACTTGGACCTGAGTTCAAGAACTGGTCCGGAATGCTGGTAGATATGAGCGATGAGAAATGGGCTTCTGACACAGATAACGCATACGTGGACGAAGAAGAAGGAACCATCGGATATCCTTACACTGTAGAGGGAATTGGATTGGCTTATAATAAAGACATCATTGAGAAGGCCGAGATCGACCCTGCTGCGCTTACAGATACGGCGAAGCTTGAAGAAGCATTCAAGACTCTTGATTCTAAGAAAGACGAGCTTGGACTTGAGGCAGTGGTAGGCTACTGTGCAGAACCTACGAATCTCTACTGGTCAACAGGGCAGCATGTGTTCGCTAATTATCTGGATGCAGGCCTGGAGCGTGATGACACGACTTACATAGATCTTCTGAATGACGGCGGAAAATTTGATGAAGATCGTCTTACGGATTTCGCAGAGTATGTAGGCGTCCTGAACGAGTATTCAGATCCGGCATTACTGGTTTCCGGTACATACGATCAGCAGATCCTGAATTTTGCATCCGGTAAATATGCTTTCGTTACACAGGGTTCCTGGATCGGAGCTACCATGACCACAGATGACAAGGATGCATATGATGCGGCAGGTAATTTCGAAGTTGGCATGATTCCTTATGCGTTCCAGGACGGTATCGATACGATCCTCACAAATTCACCTTCCTGGTGGTCCATCTATTCCGAGGGTAATGTAGATGCGGCAAAGGCATTCTTACAGTGGATGTCAGAGGATACGGCTCAGAAGGTACTGGTTGAGGAAACCGGTTTCATCAGTCCGTTTAAATCCTGCACCTATGTTGCGTCAGATCCGTTTGCACAGGCAATGGTAGATTACATCTCAGCGGAGAAGACCTCATCCTGGCATTGGCTTGATATGAAGGAAGGCTATGCAATGAACTACACAGGTCAGGTGTTTGCAGACTATGCTTCAGGGGCTCTGGACACAGAAGGCTTTATAAAGACAATCCAGCAGGTTAGTGAGGCTTGCTACGCGAACTAATTTTACGAGGGTGATCCCTTGGAATTAGACCACTGTTTATGGGTGGACGGCAGCGGCTGCTGCCGTCCTTTTTGATATCCATTAGGGCATCCCGTAATGTATGCCCCTGACGGGGCGGGCGGACTGCCGTCCGATAAAGTTATAAAAAATGAGAGAGAGGAGCTGTAACAATGGCTGAAAACTCAAATAAAACAAAACTGTTGTCCTATGTTCTTCTTGCCGCCGGAATTGCCGGCTTGGCGTTTGCGCTGGTTTTAGATTTCAGCGGCAGCAGCGCCGGCTTCAGAGGGCCTCTTCTGGTAGCCGGAGCAATCGTATTCCTGGTCGGTCTGTATTTCTTCCCGACCGTAGAACATCACCGCAGTATTATTAATTTTATATTCCTGTTTCCGCTGTTATTTACATTTGCCGTGACGGTATTGATTCCGCTGGCGCTTGGTATTGTATATTCATTCACAGACTGGAATGGAATCCGGCTGACAGGATTTGTGGGATTCAGCAATTACGCGACCATGTTCAAGGATCCTTCTTTTGTATGGTCCGTGCTGCTTACATTTTTATTTGTTATATTTAACATGGTACTGATCAATGTGATCGGTTTTATGCTTGCCCTGCTCTGTACGTCGAAGATGAGAGGGATCAACTTCTTTCGGGCATCTTATTTTCTCCCGAACCTGATCGGCGGTATCGTACTTGGTTATATCTGGCAGTTCGTGTTCAACAATGTGCTGATCCAGATCACATCCAAGTGGGGGATGATGAACTCGATTCTGGCAAATACGAAGACAGCGTTCGCCGCTATCGTAGTCGTATACATCTGGCAGTACGCCGGTTATATCATGCTGATCTATGTGACGGGACTTACGACCGTTCCTAAGGACGTGCTGGAAGCATCCCAGATCGACGGGGCAAACGCGCTGACGACGCTGTTCAAGATCAAGATTCCGATGATCGCTTCTACAGTTACGATCTGTACCTTCCTGACGCTGACATCAGCGTTCAAGCAGTTTGACGTGAATATGGCGCTGACCAACGGTACCGGATCTGTGGCAGATTTCATGGGAAGTTATCTGACTAACGGTACGCAGATGCTCGCCCTTAATATCTACAATACGGCGATCACGAAGAACAGCTATGCACTTGGACAGGCGAAGGCCGTTCTGTTCTTCATCATTCTGGCATGTGTATCGATCATCCAGGTTCGTATATCCAACAGCAAGGAGGTGGAATTGTAATGGGAATGAAGAAATCGAGCAAAATCATTTTTACAATTCTTGGTACGATAGTTGCAATATATACACTGTTCCCGTTCTATCTGGTTGTGCTGAATACCTTTAAGAATGCCAACGGTATCGTAGCCAATCCGGTAGGCTTTGGCGGGGTAAGCTTTTCACAGTTAATGGCGAATATTTCTGCCGTAGTGAACAACTCTAACTTTAATTTCTGGTATGCATTCGGAACATCCGTGATCATTACGGTGCTGTCTCTGGTATTACTGGCGCTTTTCGGCGGTATGGCTGCGTGGGTAATCTGCCGGAATAAGACCAAATGGTCAACGGCTATCTATATGGTATTTATTGCGTCCATGATCATCCCGTTCCAGGTTGTCATGCTGCCGTTGATCTCTACGTTCCGTGATGTGAGCCAGTTTATCGGGATCTCCATGCTGCAGTCCATCCCGGGTATCGTATTCGCGTACTGCGGCTTTGGCGGGGCCATGACCGTATTCATCCTGACCGGTTTTATCAAGGGTATCCCTTATGAGCTGGAAGAAGCGGCGGCCATCGACGGATGTTCCCCGGAAGGAACCTTCTTCCGCATCATCTTCCCGCTTCTGACACCGGTCATCACGACCGTTACCATCTTAAATGGTATGTGGATCTGGAATGACTACCTGCTTCCGTCACTGATGCTTGGTCAGAACGGTAAGGTAAAGACTCTCCCGGTTGCGGTGCAGGCTTTCGTTGGATCCTATGTAAAACAGTGGGATCTGATCCTGACGGCTGCACTTCTGGCTATTGTTCCTATGATCGTGATCTTCCTGGTTGCCCAGAAGCAGATCATGAACGGAATGGTAGAAGGCGCGATCAAGTAAATATTTCATATGGAAGGAGTCTGCTATGAATTTGTTCGATATGAATGGACCGTTGATGTACAATCTGGGGAAATTAGCCAATATATTCCTGTGTAATGTGTTGTTCTGCCTGTTTTCGCTGCCGCTTTTTACGATCGGGGCGGCGCTGTCGGCATTATTTGCCTGTATGCAGGCGATCTGGGACGAAGACGAGGACGACATTATCGCGAAGCAGTATTGGAACGCATTTAAGCAGAATTTCAGACAAGGGACGGCGATCTGGATGATCTGCCTGTTGGCGGCCGCTTTCCTTGGGATCTATTACTTTATTGTAACCAGCATGACGGGAACGATGGGGAAAGTATACAGGATCAGCTTCTTCATGATGTGCGTGATCTTCCTGTTCGGATTCCAGTATCTTTTCCCGCTGCAGGCGAGATATAGAAACAGTGTGAGAAATACCTTGAAAAATGCATGGCTTCTAAGTATCGCGGCGCTGCCGTGGACCGTGCTCAGCATCCTGCTTACGGCAGGGGCTGTGTATTTGTCCTTCTTCATGAATCCAAACGGCGTAAGCCTTGCAGTGTTCCTGTGGGGAACACTGGGATTCGGGATCGTAGCATATCTGAACAGTATCTTCTTCAAGAAGGCATTTCAGATGATCGATCCGGAGAAGTTAGAGGCGGCCCATGAAGCCCCCAGTGAGGCGCTGTTTATTGACGAGGAGCATGCAGGCTTCTTCTGAATAGAAGACTAAAATAACTTGGAGGAGAATGATTATGGCTTCGATCAGTTTTAAAAATGTAACAAAGACTTATGATGGAGCGGCATCTCCGGTTGTCCCGAATCTGAACCTGGAGATCAAGGATAAGGAATTCATTATCCTGGTAGGCCCGTCGGGATGCGGGAAGTCCACCACTCTGCGTATGATCGCGGGGCTTGAGACCATCACGGAAGGTGAAGTATATATCGGCGACCGGATTGTGAACAAGGTACCGCCAAAGGACCGCGACATCGCGATGGTGTTCCAGAATTATGCGCTCTATCCTCATATGAATGTGTATAAGAATATTTCTTTCGGTCTGAATCTGCGCAAAGAAGACAAGGCCGAGATTGACCGCCGCGTGCACGAGGCGGCGAAGATCCTGGACCTTGAGCATCTTCTGACCCGCAAACCCAAGGAGCTCTCAGGCGGTCAGCGCCAGAGGGTGGCGCTTGGACGTGCAATGGTCCGCAATCCTGCCGTGTTCCTTCTGGATGAGCCGCTGTCCAATCTGGACGCCAAGCTTCGTGCTTCCATGAGGACGGAGATCGCCAAGCTTCATCAGAAGTTAGATATTACCTTCGTGTATGTTACCCATGACCAGACGGAGGCTATGACGATGGGCGACCGGATCGTGGTTATGAAGGAAGGGATCGTCCAGCAGTTTGATACGCCGCAGGTTCTCTATGATACGCCGGACAATCTGTTTGTTGCCGGATTTATCGGAAGCCCGCAGATGAATTTCATGGATGCGCAGATCGTACAGGAGGGAAGTAACCTCTATGCGGTCGTTAAGAATAATAAGCTTCTGGTACCGGATTTCAAGAAGAAGGCTCTTGCGCCTTATGCCGGGAAATCTGTGATCATGGGACTTCGTCTGGAGGATTTTCTTCCGAAGGAGAAGATGACGAAGGATAATACGCTGAATGCGGAGATGAATTTCAGTGAATTGATGGGGGCGGATTACCATCTGCATCTGACGGTAGAGAATATTCCGGTGACCGTGAAGATCCCGTCATCGGAGAAACCGCTTGAGAAAGGGGCTGCTAAGATCGCTGCCAATATGGAGAAAGCACATTTCTTCGATAAGGAGACAGAGAAGGCGATCTGTCATTAGCGAAAGATAGCTGGTAAGCTGTTACACGAATGTAAGTAAAGAGGTAGATAAAATGGTTGAATGGTTAAAAAATGCAGTATTCTATGAGATCTATCCGCAGTCTTTCGCGGATACGAATGCGGACGGAATCGGGGATATCCAGGGGATCATCGATCATCTGGGTTATATTGCTGAGCTTGGATGTAATGCGATCTGGCTGAACCCCTGCTTTGAGTCGCCGTTTTTGGACGCGGGATATGATGTATCTGATTATATGAAGGTGGCTCCCCGCTATGGAACCAATGCAGATCTTAAGAGGTTATTTGATGAGATTCATAAGAGGGATATGCATGTGTTGTTGGATCTGGTTCCGGGGCATACGTCCTGGGAGCATGAGTGGTTCAAGGAATCTTTAAAACCGGAGAAGAACTCCTGCTCAGGCCGGTACGTGTGGACGGACGATGCATGGACGGAATTCGAAGGAGATGAGAACATCCGGGGATTCCTTCGGGGAATGAGTCAGAGGAACGGCTGTGTGGCGGTGAATTTCTATGCGCATCAGCCATGTTTGAATTACGGATGCTATAAGGTAGAGAATCCGCACTGGCAGCAGCCTATGGATTCGGAGGATGCGCTGGCAACCCGCGAGGCAATCAAGGATGTGATGCGGTTCTGGCTTAAGATGGGCTGTGACGGATTCCGTGTGGATATGGCGGGCTCTCTTGTGAAGAACGATCCCGAGCAGGAAGGTACGATTGCACTGTGGAGCGATTTCCGTGATTTCCTGGATAAGGAATTTCCGGAGGCGGCTATGATCTCCGAGTGGGGACAGCCGGACAGGTCCTTAAGGTCCGGATATCACATGGATTTCATGCTTCACTTCGGACCGAGCCACTATACGGATCTGTACCATGCGGATAATCCGTATTTCTCCCGTGAGGGGAAGGGTAATGCGAAGGCATTCATCGATTATTATAAGAAATGCTATGAGCCGACCAACGGCAGAGGTATGATCTGTATGCCGTCCGGCAATCATGATATGGAGCGTCTCACCAACTGGCTGGACGATGGAGAGGTGAAGATCGTATTCGCATTCATCCTGTCGCTGCCGGGTGCGCCGTTCATCTATTATGGAGACGAACTTGGCATGAAGTATCTCAAGGATGTGGTGTCTGTGGAAGGCGGCTATATCCGTACAGGATCCCGCTCTCCGATGCAGTGGAACGGCGGACTGAATGCCGGATTCTCTGAGGCGAAGGCAGATGAGCTGTATATTCCGATCGATCCGGATGAGAACCGTCCGACGGCCGAGAATCAGATGGCAGACCCCGATTCTGTGTACCATGAGGTGAAGAAGCTGATCGGCATCCGCCAGGCGACGAAGGTACTGCAGAGCGAGGCGAAGGTAGAATTCCTCTACTGCGAGGAGAATGCATATCCTCTGGCGTACAGGAGGTATAATGACGAGGAATCAGTGCTGATCGTCGTCAATCCGTCCGGGAAGGACGCAAGCTTCGCTTACGATGGGAAATTAGGCGAAGTGATCTATCAGAACGGCAAAGATGCTGTGCTTGAGAATGGAGTGTTAACGATTCCGGGGGCGACGGCTGTGTTTGTAAGAGAAGAGAAGTAGTATTGTGGGAATAAGGGCTTCCGAACACGTGTGGTGTGTTCAGGAGCCCTTGATTTATGATTCCATAGCATATGATATTTGGCAGCTTTTCTTATAACATGCAATTGCGTATTTGTGAATTGTCTGCATTCCATCTTGTTTTAAGGATTCAATGTATCCATTGTCTTCTATCTGTGTCATTGCCTTGGTACAAGTCTGATCATATTTTCCATCCTCAGCGTACTTAACTTCAAATACACATCCAATTTTCAGCGCCGGAACTTCCAGCCTGATATCAGTATATCCTGTTCCCGATTCTGCATTCGATGTGACACTCCAGTTCCCTTCTGCCCGTAATAGACCAAGCAACATGCCGTGGTAGAAGTTTTCTTTCATTTCTTTTCTGACATACGTATCCCGGATACTGAGTGACAGAGCCATGAATTCGTTAAATAATCGCTGTACTTCTTCATATTCGCCTGCTTTTATCGCTTCACAGAATTGCTTCCATTTAGATGTGTCGTTTATGATCTTCATCCTGAACCAGGAACGAATCTTCTTTTCATAGATTCCCCGTACTTCACGATTAGGAATTACAAGCTTGTGCACGCCGTTCTTAGGTTTATCAGCATCGGTCAAGTATCCTGTTGCGAAAAGTACACTCCACAGATAAGTTTGACGGGTCTCGAGATCATCGCTGTCGAGATCGGTATAAGTCAATTCCGGAATCAGAACCTTCTCGACTGCTTCACCAGAAATCAGAGACTCTATCTGACTCTTAGTCGTCTCTGTTGCCGTTGCCAGAATATCCTGCACAATTGTGTTACTGCTGCTGTTTTCCCAATGGGCTTCCATTGGGGCATCCTTTGCCTCTGAAAATTTGTCACATTGATTGATTACATCCCATGGACAATACACGTCTATCTGTCCGAATCTATATCCGTCATACCATTCCTTCATAATATCATATTTTTCTTCCAGACTATAATAATGGAGGAGAGCCCTGACTTCATCTGCAGTAAATCCAAAATATTCTGCAAAGCGTACATCGGATATCGTTCTTACCTTAAAATTATTCAGCCCCGTGAAAATACTTTCTTTTGCGATCCTCAGACATCCCGTGATCACAGCAAAATATAGATATGGGTTTGTCTTAAATACCTGGCTGAACATGGAGCGGATCAGTCTTACCATCTCAGGATAAAAACCATCCTGGTATGATTTGTCAAGAGGGACATCATATTCATCGATTAAGACAATGACCGGAGTCTCATAGTGCTTGAAAAGAAGTTCAGTCAAAACTCTCAAGCTTCTGTGAAGATCGGATGCCTTTGTGAAATCCTCTTCCAACAGATAATCCAGCCGTTTCTTATCAGCATGTGTCAGTCTGTCACTCTCCCAAAGTTCCCGAAAACGTCGGGCTTCTTCGCTGATCACACTTCCCAGCATGTCATATGCTGTCTGAAATTCCATACCTTCAACATCCTTCAAACTGACGGAAACAACCGGATATTTCCCCATATACCGCTTACAGATCTCAGTTTCTCTGGAAATCTCTAATCCGTCGAACAGCGCCGGGTCTGTTCCGATCTCAAAGAAACTCTTCAGCATATCCATGTTCAGGCTCTTGCCAAAGCGTCTGGGTCTTGTAAACAAATTAATGCTTCCTCTTGAGTTCAGCAGATCACGGATAAATCCTGTCTTGTCCACATAGTAGAAATCATCTCTCTTGAAATCCTTAAAATATTCAATTCCGATTGGTAGTTTCTTTCTGGTCTCCATGATATCTGCCCCCTTAGTTTGCGGCTTATCAATTCTGTTATTGACAGTATAACATAATTATTTGATTTTAACAGTGTGATTTTAACAATGGAAATGATTATATTGAATATGGACTTGAAACAATAGTGGGAAAATAATGATGCAGTGACTCATGCTTGCATGCACATTTGACTGGAGATTTCCATGACCGAGCGAGTAGAATAACAATAATCGAAAAATACCCTGAATTGACTTTACCCCATTGTTTGTACTGCTTTTTTTTGTTATAGTAGAACTATAACGAAATCATTACAATCAGATATAAATGCCTCAAAAGATGTACAGGGAGTATCAATTGTGAACATAAAATCCGATATCTCATCAACTATAGGAAGGAGGTCCGCAGATGGGGATTTACCTTAACCCTGGGAACAGTGGGTTTGAACAGATATGCAGAGGAGAATATGTCGATAAGACAGGTCTTATCAAGTTGGTCAATCAGAGGATATACGGACCTGATAACTTGCTCTGTATCAGCAGGCCCCGTCGCTTTGGCAAATCCTATGCGGCGAAGATGTTATGTGCATATTACGACTGTTCCTGTGATTCACGCCGGTTGTTTGAAAAGAAGAAAATAGCCGGAACGAAGGCATATAGTGCTCATTTAAACCAATATAATGTAATTTATCTGGATATTATCGGTTTCATATCAGCCGCCCGGAGGCAGGGGATTTCTCTCAGAGAAGTACCGAATATCATTGTTGAGACAATCCGTGACGAACTGTTTTTGCTTGATCCTGAATTGCCGTCGGAGAAGAGCTTTACGGAGTGCCTGATCCGCCATGCTGAGAAGCCGAATGGAAGGACGTTTATATTCATCATTGACGAATGGGATGCGATGATCCGTGAAGCGGCAAATGACAAAATAGCGCAGAAGGCTTATTTGAACCTGCTTAGAGAATGGTTTAAAAACAGTAATTTCACATCCAAAGCAGTTGCTGCCGCATATATGACGGGAATTTTACCGATTAAGAAGGATGGGGCGCAATCTGCGATTTCAGATTTTCAGGAGTATTCGATCCTGAATCCGGGTCAGTTTGCAGAGTTTACCGGATTTACTGAGCAGGAAGTCAGAAGACTTTGCAAAAAGAAGAGAATGGATTTTGAAGAAGTAAAATTCTGGTATGACGGATACGATTTTTCAGAAAATAGGTCGGTTTATAATCCGTTTTCTGTTTCTAGGGCTATGGCGGTGAAGGAGTGTCATTCTTTCTGGAGAGAATCATCAGCGGCAGAATCATTGATGACTTATATTAATATGGATTTTGACGGCATGCAGGAGATTATCTCACGATTGATTACCGGGGAAGAGCTTGAGATATATACAGGAAGTTTTGAGAATGATTTTGAAACATTTAGAAGCAGGGATGATATTCTCACGCTTCTTATCCATTTGGGTTATTTAACATACAAGAATTCCGACCATACTGTGAGGATTCCAAATGAAGAAGTTCGCGGTGAATTCAGAAATATCTTAGAAAGAGAAGATGTAAATCATAAATGGATGGAATTGATCCGTCGTTCACAGAAGCTTCTGGATGATACGATTTCCGGGAATGAAGAAGCGGTCGCGGATGCCATTGGGGAAATCAGAGAAGAACAATATGCTCCTCAATATTACAATAACGAACAGTCGCTGAGGTCGGTGATCAAGTTTGCATACATTGTAACATTTGGCCGTTATATGAAGATTGAGGAAATGCCGTCTGGAAAGGGAATAGCAGATATTGTGTTTATTCCCAAAAGACTGTATAATCTTCCGGCGCTGGTTGTCGAGTTGAAATGGAATAAGACCTCTGGCGGGGCGATCAGCCAGATAAAGGCTAAGAAATATCCGGAAGTCATTGAGGATTATGGCGGAGAAGTTTTGTTGGTAGGAATTAATTATGATGAGAAGACGAAAACACATTCTTGTAAGATAGAGAGGATTTAGAGGAAGAGTATTCGAAGGGAGACAGGAAATGGGTATATATGTGAATCCTGGAAACAGCGGTTTTGCCGAAATCAATGATCAGGATTATGTGGATAAGACGATGCTGATTGAACAGATCAATTGGACGGTCGGGAAAAAGAACAAGCTCACATGTGTCAGCAGACCGCGGCGTTTTGGAAAATCTTATGCTGCGAAAATGCTTGCTGCATATTATGATTGTTCTTGTGATTCTCAAGAGTTGTTTTCCGATAAGAAAATTGCAGGGACATTGGATTATAGGAATCATTTGAACAAGTACAGCGTAATCTATCTAGATATCACCGCTTTTACAGCTGATGCTCAGATGCAGAATCGTTCATTGCAGGATGTTCCCAGCATGATTCAGGAGGCGATTCTAAAGGATCTGGCAGAGTGTGGATTCCAGGTTCAGAATGGAGATAGTCTGAACAATAATCTTCTGCGTATCGTCGGACAGCCGGATGGGAAGCGGTTTGTGTTCATAATCGATGAATGGGATGCGGTGATTCGAGAGGCGAAAGAAGATCCTGAAGCGCAGAAGAAATTCCTGACCTTCCTCAGGGGGTGGTTTAAGAACGGCCAATTTACCCCGAAGGTTGTGGCGGCTGCCTATATGACGGGGATTCTTCCGATCAAGAAGGATGGTTCCCAGTCGGCAATCTCTGATTTCAGAGAATATAGTATGATAAAGCCGAGGCGGTACGGCGAATTTGTGGGATTTACGGAAGCAGAAGTCAGAAGCCTGTGTGAAGAAAACAGGATCAGTTTTGAATCCATGAAGCGATGGTATGATGGATACAAATTTAAGGAAGTGGGTTCTGTTTATAATCCTAATTCGGTAATTCAGGCTGTAGATAATGATGACTTTGACTCTTATTGGACAGAAACCTCCGCGGCAGAAGGTTTGATGGATTATATCAGTCGGGGATATAAGGATCTTACAAGAACCATTGCCGAGTTAATTGGAGGTGTTGATGTAAAGGTCAGTATCACTGGATTTGCCAATGATCTTACAATGTTTAGAGGAAGAGACGATGTTTTGACCTTGATGATTCATCTTGGTTATCTGGCGTACGACTCCGAGAATCAGACAGTCAGGATTCCGAATGAGGAGATCAAGCTGGAGTTTCAGAAGGCTGTTCGTGAAGTAAAACATGAAGCTACGATGAAACGCTTAGAGGAAAGTGATCAGCTGTTCTATGATACTATACATGAGAATGCTGATGCAGTTGCTTCACAGATTGAAAAGATTCATTTGGAAGAAACGGTGCCTTTACACTATAATAAAGAAGACAGTTTGAGGAGTGTGATCAAACTTGCATATTACACATATCGGGATTATTACGTGCAGTTTGAAGAGCTTTCCGGCGGCGAAGGATTTGCGGATGTAGTCTACTTTCCTCGTCATGATTCAGATTGGCCGACTTTGATCATAGAGTTAAAATGGAATAAATCTGCCCAAGGCGCCATTGACCAGATTTTGAATAAGAGATATGCGGACGTTGCAGAAAGATTCGGTACTGATATTTTGTTAGTTGGGATTAATTACGAGAAAAACGCTCCTTCCGGCAAGAGAAGGCATACATGCAATATTGTCAAATACAAGGTAAAATAGTAGCAAGTGTGATTATATAATTCGAAAAATTTACAGGGAGGACACACACCATGAGAAAAGTAAAGGTAGGAATTGCAGGTCTTGGAAGATTAGGGAAGGTACATGCGCGGAATCTTGCATTCAAGATCCCCAATGCAGAATTGACGGCGGCATGTTCCATCATACCGGCCGAACTGGAATATGCCAGGGAGGAACTGGGAGTTGCGGATGTTTATGAGGATTACAGGGAGATGCTGGCACAGGCGGATATTGACGCGGTTGCGATCGTTACTACGAGCGGCGAGCACTGCTGGCAGATCGCGGCGGCGTTGGATGCGGGAAAGCATGTATTTACCGACAAGCCGCTGGGAGTTACGGTAGAGGAATGCAGGCTTGCTGAAGCTGCAGTGGAGCGGCATCCGGAGTCAGTCTTTTTCTTAGGCTTCATGCGCCGTTACGATCCGTCCTATGCTTATGCCAAGAAGAAGATCGAGGAAGGAGTGATCGGGACTCCTTATATGTTGAAGGGTGCGGGGATATAGCCTGAGGCGTTGGTGGAAGGTGCGATTCGGTTTGCGGCGACAAGCGGCGGTATCTTCATAGATATGGCGATCCATGATATAGATCTAATGCGCTGGTTCTTAGGCTCCGATCCGGTAGAAGTGTACGCGGCGGGAGCTACTTTTAAGCATCCTGAATTCGTGGAAGCGGGAGACGACGAGACGGGAGCAGCTATGTACAAATGTGCCAACGGCGCGCTTGGAATCATCCATGTAGGGAGAACGGCTGCCCATGGATACCATATAGAGACGGAGATCATCGGTACGGAGGGGGCGCTTCGGATCAGTCCTGTGCCGGAGAAGAATCTGTGTATGATCTATGATAAGAACGGTGCGGTGACAGAGTGTGTGAGCGGGTTTCCGGAGAGATTCGCGGAGGCCTATCTGCTGGAGATGCAGGAATTTGTCGATTGTGTCGCTGACGGGAAGAAACCGGAAGTCACGGTATATGACGGGACGAAGTCTACGCAGATTGGATTTGCTACGACACAGGCCTGGAAGACTGGCAATATCGTGAAGATTCAGTATAATTAGCGGTCTAATATGTTTGTTAGGTATAGCACATTTTGCAATTGGGGACGCAGTAAAATTCAATTTTACTACGTCCCCAATTGATTACGTCTCTAATTGATCAGTTCTGCGGCAGTACGACAACCTTCACAGAATCATTCGCCATCTGTTTCTTGATAGCTTCTTCTAACTGTTCTGTCGGATACCGGTGTGTGATCAGCGGCTTTAAGTTCAGGCGTTTCTCGCTGATCAGGCTGGCCGCGCGGTACTGTGTATCCGGATTAACGAAAGATCCCTTGATAGTAAGCTCCTTCTGGAATACATCGATCAACGGCAGTTCGAAGGTAGCGGTAGGATTCGGCACGCTGAAAAGCAGGATCTTGCCGCCCCTTCCGGCGATATGGACAGCCTGTCCAACGGCGACCGGTATGCCGACACATTCGATAACGACATCAGCGCAGTCCTTCCCGATGGTTGTCTGAAGCTGTTCCTTAAGGTCTCCTGCCATAGGATCGATGGCCGCATCAGCGCCCAGGGAGATGGCAAGATCTCGTCTCATCTCTACAGGCTCGCTGACAACGACCTTGGAGGCGCCGCTGATCCTTGCGAGCTGCGCCATGATCTGTCCGATGGCTCCGCCACCGACGATGCAGACGGTATCCCCCTGTGTAATGCCGATATTGTCGATGCCGCGCAGGCAGCAGGCAACCGGCTCTGCCATGGCTGCTTCCTCATAATCTACATCAGGTGACAGCAGGATCGCTTGTTTCTCCGGCACAGCACAGTAGGCTTCGAAACCTCCGTTCTGATTGACACCGACGGCGCTCATGGAAGAGCAGTAATTCTTCTTGCCGTTCAGGCAGTAGTCACAGTTCCCGCAGTACATGTTGGGGTCAACGGTTACCTTGTCCCCGACCTTGATTCGGGAGGTTCCGGGTGCGCATTCAACGACTTCCCCGGAGAATTCGTGTCCGAGAACTACGGGTACGGTAGCTTCTGTGGCGCCTGGAGATCCGTGGAAGATGTGAACATCTGTACCGCAGATGCCGCATGCCATTACCTTGATGAGGATCTCTCCGTCTTTGAGAGAGGGGGTCTCCAGTTCACGAGTTTCGATGGTTTCTTTTCCTAAATATACGGCTGCTTTCATTTTGTATCTCCTTGCATATTCTTAGAGGTGCAATAAGGAATCATTCCTTATTGCTGGTTGATATGTGATATCCCTGGACGCGTTAGCGGTCCGCCGGATGAATCTATTATATCATATATTTATCTTATGAGCACGAAAGCTTCGTAAGGTTTTACAATAATATTGTTCTTACCATAATCATTTTCCATATTAGAGATCAGGCAGGAAGCGCCTGTGAATTCTTCCGGTATGGTAAATGCGGTATCCTGGTCGGTGAAGTTTGTGACTACTAAGAGTTTCTGTTCATCCAATGTCCTGGTGTAGACGAATAATTCTTCGCTGTCTTCCATCAGAGGCTCATACTTGCCGTATACCATGATCGGATTCTCTTTCCTGAGAGCGATCAGCTTCTTATAATAATGGAATACGGAGTTCGGATCTTTGGTCTCGGCTTTGGCATTGATCTCCTTATAATTCGGATTGACTGGGATCCATGGAGTCCCGGAGGTGAAACCAGCATGGTCGCTTTCGTCCCACTGTACCGGTGTCCTGGCATTGTCACGGCTTCTGAAGATGATGCACGGCCAGAAGTCTTCATGGGATACCTGTCCGCTTAAGCACCATTCCTTGTAAGCATTGATGCTCTCGATGTCACGGAAATCATCCGGACTCTGGAACGGGTAGTTCGTCATGCCAAGCTCTTCGCCCTGATAGATGTAGGGGGAGCCCTGCATCATATGGAGGCAGGTGGCAAGCATCTTGGCGGAAGCTTCCCGGTACTTAGGCCTGTCATCTCCGAAGCGGGATACAGCCCTTGGCTGATCGTGGTTGTCCCAGAATATGCTGTTCCATGCCTTGCCGTACAGATCCATCTGCCAGCGGCTTAAGATTGCTTTTAACTTGGTAAGCTGCCATTTCTTGTCATCCCATTTGCCGTATTTGCCATGATTGTCAACGTGCTCGAACTGGAATACCATATTAAGCTCGTTCGTGTCTTCTCCCGCATACTGCTTGGCCAGTTCGGTGGTGACACCGGGAGTCTCGCCGACCGTCATGATGTCGTATTTGGATAATACTCTTTCGTTCATTTCTCTTAGGTATTTGTGGATGTTAGGGCCGTGTATGCAGTACGGGGAGTAATCGCCGTAGAAATCGGTCACTTTGCCGTCCGGCATTTCCTCGGTCTTAGAGATCATACTGATCACGTCCATACGGAATCCGTCAATACCTTTGTCGCACCACCAGGTCATCATATTGAAGACTTCGTCGCGGACTTTTGGGTTATCCCAGTTCAGGTCCGGCTGCTTCTTAGAGAACAGATGCAGGTAATACATTGCGGTCTCTTCATCATACTGCCATGCGGAACCGCTGAAACAGGAGCCCCAGTTATTGGGAGGCGTCTGAGCATCCTTTCCCTCTCTCCAGATATAGTAATCCCGGTATTCGTTTTCTTTTGACTTGCGGCTCTCCATAAACCATTTGTGCTCGTCGGAGGTATGGTTTACCACCAGATCCATGACCACGCGAAGTCCTCTCTTATGAGCCTCTGCAAGCATCTCGTCGAAGTCCTCCATGGTTCCGAATTCGTCCATGATCGCCTGATAATCGCTGATATCGTAACCGTTGTCGTCGTTTGGTGATTTATAAATGGGAGAGAGCCAGATCACGTCGATCCCCAGGTATTTCAGATAATCCAGACGGCTTGTGATTCCCTTGATGTCTCCGATACCGTCTCCGTTGCTGTCCATAAAGCTGCGAGGGTAGATCTGATAGATCACAGCCTCTTTCCACCATGTTCTTTTCATAATTCCTATCCTTTCTATAAAAATGTCTGTTCTATTCTATAAAAATGTCTAAATATCTGTCACATATTTTCATGCGCCGGCTGCATTTCCAGAATGACTGCCTGATAACCCAAAAGCTTCAGTGTATTGCCTTCCTGTGCAAGATCGTGATAATTATTCAGCAGTATCTTCTTATATCCGCCGGGAAGGATGACTTCCTGTTCTTCCTTCTGATAATTGCCGATCACCAGCAGGGTCTTATCGCCCTTGCGGTAATATGCCATCAGATTATGCTGTTCTTCAAGGTATGGCTCCAATGTACCGTACACGACCGTCTCTTTGTATTCCGTCGCTTTGCGGAGTGCGATCAGCTCTTTATAGAAGCTTCGCACAGAATCAGGATCGTGCTGCTGGGCCTTGGCATTGATGGAAGTGTAATTCGGGTTCACCTTAAGCCACGGTTTTCCGGCTGTAAATCCGGCATTTGCCGTGTCGGACCACTGCATTGGCGTCCTGGCGTTGTCGCGGCTGAATTTGGCTACGGCTCTCAGCGCGTCTTCCGGTGTCAGGCCTGCATCCAGGGCAACCTGGTATTCATCCAGGGTGGAGATATCGTCGATCTCGTCGATAGAAGAGAAAGGCACGTTCTCCATTCCAAGTTCCTGTCCCTGATAGATAAACGGAAGTCCCCTCAGCATGAAGTTCAATGCGGCGAGCATCTTCTTGCTCTGTACATTGCAGTCGCCTTCCGGGATGTAACGGCTGACGCCGCGGGGTTCATCATGGTTCTCGATGATATTGGAGAGAAAACCGATCTCCCCGATCTTAGCCTGGGATTCAAAGCAGCATCTCTTATAATCGTCCGGCGTGATGGGCGCGGCATCGTACCAGCCCTTGTCGCTGTTTCCGAAGATCGTCTCATTAAAATCAAACATGCTGGAGAAATAGCCGTTCTCACCGATGAAATCAGGAATCTCTTCCGGTTTTTCGTTGAATACTTCGCCCACTGAGAATGCGTCGTATTTCCTGAAGGTACGTTCCTGCATCTCTCCGAGGAATTCCCCGATACCATTGGCTTCCCTCAGCATGAACTGGATACTGCACAGTCCGTCCGGCCGGTCAGGTTCATAGTTCTTAAAAGGGCTTGCCTTCTTGATATTGATGATCGCGTCAATGCGGAATCCGCCGAGACCCTTGTCAAGCCACCAGTTGATATTCTTGTAAACCTCTTCGCGAAGTTCGGGATTCTCCCAGTTCAGATCCGGCTGTTTTTTGTGGAACACATGCAGGTATTGCTTGTCTGTTCCGGGCAAGTCTTCCCAGACAGGACCGCCGAAGTAAGAGCGCCAGTTGGTAGGAAGTTCCCCGTCCTTCTTATCCCGCAGATAGAAGAAGTTGCCGTATTTGCCGTCTGGATCCTCGCAGGCCTTTTTGAACCATTCGTGTTCGTCGGAACAGTGATTGACCACCAGATCCATCAGGATGTACATATTTCTTTTTTTGGTTTCTGCGATCAATTGTTCCATATCTGCCATTGTACCGAAGCGAGGGTCGATATCATAGTAATCGGAAATATCATATCCTTCGTCGGCCAGTGGAGAAGGGTAGCAGGGGGAGAGCCAGATAATGTCTACCCCTAAGTCTTGCAGATAATCAAGCTTGCTTATAATACCGGGAATATCGCCGATTCCGTCCCCGTTGGAATCGTAGAAGCTCTTTGGATAGATCTGATAAGCTACTTTGTCATGCCACCATTTTTTAGTCATAATCATACCTCCGCTTTTGCTGTTCTTTACGACTTATTATAGTTGCATGTGAACCTTTTGTCTTATATTTATCTGATGAAAAATTACGAAATATTGACTTTTTGTTGATTCCGGTATTGCAGCGGGGTAGTGTCCGTGTATTTCCGGAACGCGCGGAGAAAGTTCCCCAGATTATTGTATCCGCATTCCAGGCAGACCTCCGTAACAGGCAGGTCTGTCTCTTCAAGCAGCCTCATGGCCTGTTTAATGCGGTATTCGTTGATATATTCCATAGGGGAGCGTCCGATGGATTTCTTAAAAAAGCGGCAGAAATACTGCTCGTTCATGTGCACCTGATCTGCCAGGTCTTGAATGTAGATCTTCTCTTTATAATTCTCCTTGACGTAGGTAAGAACCGTTTTGAGGCTTTCTACACGTTTGTCTAAGTTTCTCTCGGTTGGTGTAAATAACCGGTAGTGAGAGAGGACGGCGAGGATGCGCAGGAGGTGGGATTTGATGAACAGTTGGTTGGTCACGTCGTCTGTGACGGCGCCGCATTCTAAGGGGGACTCTTCATCCAGCGGATGACCGAAGGAATGCATGGTCTCAAAGAATGCGCTGCGGATGGGGGCGAACCCGGGATGATCGGGCAGGATGCAGCGCGGGAACAGCATCTTCCCGTTCTGGATAGGATGTATCAGTTCCATCTGTGCGGCGTCATAGGAATCAAAGCTTAACGCCCCGAGGGAGAAGACGATGGCGTCTTCCCCGGGGCTTCCGGCCTTCTCTGTAAATATGCTGTGCAGTTCACCGGGATTGATAAAGAACAGGGCTTCCGAGCACACGGAAAACGGTTCCATATTGATCTCAAGGCGGAAATCACCGCCGAAAAAGTACAGGATCTCAACCTCATCATGCCAGTGATGCTTAACAAGCGGTCCTTTCCCGAGGGAGCGGGTCTGATAGATCGCGCAGGGGAAGGATTTGGTGCCGTGAAGGCTGCGTTCTTTTAAAGTAGGTGATAATAACTGCATATAACGATCCTTTCTGATTAGTTTGGTCTTACCCGATGGCTGTCAATGATCAGACGTACGGAACGATACAGGAAGGGCTTGTACTGTTCGATAGGAAGAGGCTCCTGATACAGGATAGAGTTATATCCGGCGGAACCTGCCAGTTCCACGATGGTGAAGAGCATCACGTCTACATCCTGGTATTCATAACTGTCCTGACGGACCATCTCAAGAAATGTCTCATAGAAATCATTGTCCGTGCGTTCTCCGGTCAGAAGTACGGAGCGTAAGGCCCCCATGACCAGGTTCTTGGAAATGAAATTCAAAAGGGGAACATTTAACACCAGCGTATCTATAATATGATTCATAATGAAGATGAGCTGTTCGTCAAGCCCGGCTGCCGGTTCTGGTTCCCGGTCAAGGGCAAGCTTCGCCGCATGGAACAGCTCGTGAGTCTTGTGGGCGATGAGCTTGTTGCGGATATCGTATTTGTCCTTAAAATACAGATAGAAGGTGCCCTTCGCAACCCCGGCCTTCTCTACGATATCAGAGATGGCGGTAGAATTGATCCCCTTCGTGACAAAGAGTTCGTAGGCGCTGTTAAACAGTGTTTCTTTTTTCTTTTTTTTATTTTCATCAACTTTCCCCATTATAATTCCACAATCCTTTCATAGCGGTCTGCATGGATAACACGGCCTTTTAGGAGTCATGACCATGGCTTATTATACCCATATAATAAGAACATTTTCAAGTGCTTTTTGATAAAAATGACCAAAAGTCAAAATTTTTAGAAAAAGTATTGACTGATAGTCATTTTTGTAGTATAGTGCATATTGTAAGAAATGACCAACAGTCATAAAAGTAGTAAAAGAGAAAAGGAGCAGGTGATTATGGTTCAGTTTGGGAAGAAAGTGGTAAAGTACAGGATACCGATATTGATCATCAGTATATTGCTGCTGATACCTTCTGTACTGGGATATGTGAATACCAGAGTGAATTATGATGTTCTGACATATCTTCCGAAGGATATCGAGACCATGAAGGGGCAGGATATTATGGTGGAGGATTTCGGAACGGGAGCCTTCTCCATGTTCATCGTGGATGGCATGGAGAGCAAGGATGTTGTGAAGCTTAAGGAGGACATTGAGAAGATCGGGCATGTGGAGAATGTCTTGTGGTATGATTCCGTGATGGATATCTCGGTTCCGGAGAGTATGCTCCCGGATGAACTCTATGAGGTATTCAATTCGGATACGGGTACGATGATGGCGATCTTCTTCGATGAAGGAACTTCGGCGGACGGTACGATGGATGCCATCGAAGAGATCAGGAAGACGGCAGGGAAGCAGTGCTTCTTAAGCGGTATGTCCGCGATCGTGACAGATACGAAGAATCTAGCCGAGAAGGAGACGCCGCTCTATGTATTGATCGCGGTAGCGCTGGCGGTGTTGGTGCTTGGAATTACGATGGAATCCTTCTTCGTGCCGGTTCTGTTTCTCTTAAGTATCGGGATGGCGATACTATATAACCTGGGAAGCAATTATTTCCTGGGAGAGATCTCATACATTACGAAGGCTCTGGCGGCGGTGCTGCAGCTTGGAGTGACGCTGGATTATTCCATATTCCTGATGCACAGCTATGAAGAGCAGCAGATACGGTATCACGGAGATAAGAAGCGGGCGATGGCCCATGCGATCTCCCACACATTTTCATCGGTAGTAGGAAGCTCGGTCACGACGATCGCCGGATTTATCGCACTGTGCTTCATGAGCTTTACCCTGGGGCTTGACATCGGAGTGGTCATGGCGAAGGGCGTGGTATTTGGAGTGATCGCCTGTGTGACGGTTCTGCCGTCCATGATCCTGTGCTGTGACAAGGTGATCGAGAAGACGAAGCACAGACCGCTGCTCCCGGATATCGGAAAACTGTCTCAGAAGGTAACGAAGCGTTATCTCTGGTATGTAGCGGCATTTCTGATACTGCTGGTTCCTGCGGTTTACGGAAATAACCACACAGGGGTCTACTACAACCTGGATGAGACGCTGCCTAAGGAGCTTCCCAGTATTATTGCAAATGAAAAGCTGAAGGAAGATTATGAGATGAATACGACGCATATCCTTCTTCTCGACAGCTCTGTACCGTCTTCGGATGTAGGAAAGATGTTAAAGAAGATTGAGAAGGTGGACGGTGTCAAATGGGCGCTTGGACTGGATAAACTGGTCGGTCCGGGGATCCCTTCGGATATGCTCCCGGAGTCGGTCACCAGTATGCTGAAGACGGATAAATACCAGATGGTAATGGTGAACTCTTTATATAAGGTAGCTTCGGACGAGGTAAATCAGCAGATCGCCGAGATCAATGAGATCATGGATCAGTACGACGAGAAAGCGATGCTGGTGGGAGAAGGCCCGCTTACGGCAGACCTGATCACGATCACGGATAAGGATTTCAGGACGGTAAGCGTGGTATCCATCGGAATTATATTTATCATCATATTGATACTGTTTCAGTCCATATCGCTGCCGTTTATCCTGGTGGGCGTGATCGAATTCGCGATATTCGTCAATATGGGGATCCCGTTTTATACCGGGACGAAGCTGCCATTCGTGGCGTCCATCGTGATCGGGACGATACAGCTTGGTTCGACGGTGGATTACGCGATCCTTATGACGACCAGATATAAGCGGGAGCGGAGCCAGGGCAGGAGCAAATACGATGCGGTCACGATCGCGCATCAGGCGTCTGCACAATCTATTATGGTAAGTGCGCTGAGCTTCTTCGCGGCGACCGTCGGCGTGGGATTATATTCGAACATTGATATGATCAGTTCCTTATGTATCTTGATGGCAAGAGGAGCGATCATCAGTATGGCGGTTGTCGTCCTGATCCTTCCATCCATGTTCATGGTATTTGACCGGGTGATCGTGAAGACCAGCAGAGGATTCCTGCCAGGGAAGATAAAAGATAAGAAGAAAGAGGAGTTATGTGAAATCAGGAGGTATATTTATGAACAGGAATAGAAAAGTGATAGCAAGAGCAATGGCAGTTGCAGTGGCGACAAGTGTAGTTGGAGCATACAGTTATCAGACTTCAGGTACGGTGGTGATGGCGGAGGAAGAGAATGCGGAGATGCTTATGCAGGCAGCGAGTGCGGTGTTAGAAGGGAATCAGGCGGTTGGAAGTGAAGAAGGAGAGACCGACGGAGAAGCAAAAACCCGTGAAGGCGCGGAAGGCGTTGAAGGCGGGGCAGACAGTGAGAGTGATAGCGGTACCTTTAAGGAAGAATCCGTCTATGTGAAGGCGGATCCCGCAGGAAATGTAAGCAGCACGACGGTTACAGAGTGGCTTAAGAATCCGGAAAACGGAGAATTAGAGGATGCTTCAGACTTAAAGGATATTAAGAATATCAAGGGCGAAGAAGAATTCGCCAAAGGAAGCGGCAAGGACCTGAAATGGCAGTCCAAGGGCAATGACATTTATTACCAGGGAACGTCGAAAGAGAAGCTGCCGGTGGATGTGAACATTTCCTACAAATTAAACGGAAAGGTAATTAAGGCGGAGGACCTTGAGGGGAAAGACGGCAAGGTTGAGATCCACATTGATTATAAGAACCATGCGAAGGAGACTGTGGAGGTTGACGGGGAGATGGTCGAGATGTACACCCCATTTACCACGGTGACCGCAATGATGCTCCCGACAGACGAGTACAGGAATGTGACGATCGATCACGGCAAGATCATGTCGGATGCGGATAAGAATATCGTGATAGGGCTTGGATTCCCGGGGCTTATCGAGAATTTGAAGCTTGAAGAACTGGATATGGATATCCCGGAGAGTGTGACGATCACGGCGGATGTAAAGGATGCTTCCGTAGGGCCGACGATTACCATGGTTTCCGCGGAATTGATGAATGATTTCAACCTGAATGACGTCAATGATTTCGAGAGTCTTGAGGATTCCCTAAGCGAGCTTGAGGATGCGTCCGCACAGCTTGAGGATGGTTCCAAAGACGCGTCAGACGGAGCGAAGAAACTTGCAGACGGTTCGAATGATGCGGCAAGCGGAGCAAGAGAACTGGCGGCAGGGTCTAAGGACGCTGTGAATGGAGCGAAAGAACTGGCGGACGGGACGAATGACGCAGCGGCAGGAGCAAAAGAACTGGCGAGCGGAGCGAACGATGCGGCAGCAGGAGCAAAAGAGCTGGCAAGCGGGGCGAAGGATGCGGTTGATGGAGCAAAAAAGCTGACTGACGGAGCGAACGATGCGGCAGCAGGAGCGAAGACACTGGCAGCAGGATCAAAGGCATTGTCAGACGGCGTAAATGAATTGAACAGCAAAAGTGCACAGCTTGGATCAGGTGTTAATACATTAGCCGAAGGGGTAAAGGCATATACAGGCGGAGTGAAGGGACTTGCGGAAGGAAGTCAGAAAGTAAGTGCCGGGGTAGATCGTCTGGCAGGAGGAGCGGAGGAACTTAAGAGTTCTACTGCAAAGGCGTCTGCCGGAGCGCAGCAATTAGCGTCAGCGTGTGAGCAATTAAATGCCTTGATGAATCCGGATACAAACGGCGCGTCAGCAGAGGCGCTTGGTACAGCGCAGAATGCACTGACGGCAGCAGCAGATGCACTTGCAGCTGCGAATACGGCATCCGGACAGTCAGCGGTTACCACAGGTACTTCGGATGCTGCGGCAGCGATCGCGAATATGGCACCGGATTTAGATGCAGCAACGGTGCAGGCAGTAATAGATACTTATGTAGGAGCCGTTATGGTAGAAGGTAGGGATCCTTCTGCAGAGATCAATTATGCGATGACAGAAATTAGTGCGGCACAGAGTTCTATTTCGGCAGCACAGAGTGCATCGGCAAGAGATGCAGATCCATATGCCGGATTGGTCGGACAGATCAATGCCAATGCGCATCAGTTGGCAGATGGGCTTAGTGGGATAGACGCCGGTGCCGGGCGGCTGTCTGCCGGGATAACGGATTTATCAGGCGGGATTGGAGAGATCAATGCCGGAGTGCAGGGATTAGCGGCTAAAAGTGATGATTTGACAGGAGGAGCTAAATTACTCCAGGATAGTGTGCCTCAGTTATCTGCAGGTGTAAATCAGCTGGCAGATGGAGCAAACCAGGTATCGACAGGTGCAGCTTCACTTGCGTCCGGCAATCAGCAATTAGCAAGCGGAGCAAGTGCATTGTATGCAGGCAGCCAGAAGCTTGCAGATGGAGCAGGTACTCTTGCATCCGGCAATCAGAAATTAGCCGGCGGGGCAGGCATCCTAGCCGATGGCAATCAGCAGTTAGCGAACGGAGCCGGAGCATTACTGGCAGGCAATCAGAAGTTGGCCGACGGAGCCGGAGCTCTTGCGGATGGGAATCAACAGTTGGCTGACGGAGCAAGTGCATTGGCTAACGGCAATCAGCAGCTTGCTGACGGTATGTCAGAATTCAAGACTTCCGGTATCGATAAACTGACAGAGGTATTCAATAACGATATCCAGTCTGTGAAATCCAGGATCGACACCATGTCAGAGCTTGGTAAGAAATACAAATCCTTCGCCGGAATCAAAGAGGGAATGAACGGAAGCACCAAATTCATCATAGAGACGGAGGGTGTCAGATAACAATTTATACGATCGCTCAGGCTTTTCGTTCCCTGAAACCCCTTCTTTCGTTCCGTTTTTCATGGGAATAGCAGATTCTTGCCGATATAATAGATGTCAGACGAAAATGAAAGGAGAGATGAGAATGGATCTTGGAGTGACAGATCAATTGAGCTGGCGTGAATTGGCAGGATTGTATCAGAGCAAAGGAGCAGAATCAGGAAGCTACATGGGCGAGTCTTTTATGGAGCGTCTAAGCAAGATTACAGATAAGAATGCGGCGAACGCGTTCCGGCAGGCCTACGCAATGAAGATGGCAGGAGGTACGGATTATATATCGGCTGTCAGCAAGGCATATGCTTCCGGAATCACAGGTGCAATGAATTTTGCGGATGCTTTCTCGCAGTATCAGGTCATCACCCATGTGGGAAATGCCAATATATCCTCTGCCAACTGGCAGAGAAATGATTTCCCCTTCTGGGAATATTTCCGGCCGGACACCAGCGCGGACGCGTTGAATGACTGGCGTCCCGCTGGTCCGAACCCGCCCCAGACCCGAGGAGATCTGCAGAGAAATTACGGCAGTATCGGTCCCGGACGGATCGCGGTTCTTGTGCCGGAGAGTTTGCAGCAGAAGATGGACGCGGATCCTGCCTACGCCCGGCAGATCATGGCAAAGCTGCAGGAATGGAAGGCAGATTACGACCGCTGGGATAACACGGTGGCAGCTTCTTATGGAATGGATGTGGCAGAACATCAGGCCAGTAAAAGCTATGTATTTGACTTAGACGAGAACGGGGACGTAAGGAACTGTACGGTTACCAGCAGCGGCGGCAGACTTACCGGTCCTACGAAGGAAGAGCAGGAATTATTCGAGGCCGAGCAGGACCGGAAGTATCAATTACGCGTGAAATATATCCGTATTATGGAAGAGAGCGCCGAGAGGCACAGAATGCAGGAGTATGAGAATCTGCGCTATCTGCAGAATCAGCTTATTATGCAAGACTTGCAGTTAGGGAGCGGAAGTCATACTTTACCGGACGGCAGTCCGACCGCCCGATAGGGGCATGTATTCGAAGGCAGAGAGGAAGAGGGCATATTAGGAGCGCCCGGACTTATCAGCGGATTGTCTGGAATGAGTTTTTAGACAGTCTGTCAAGAGGGCGAAAGCGGCTTGGAATGACAGATGAGCCGCAGATATACCTGCAATACAACCTGAGTTTGCCACTTATAAAGTCCAAAATGGAGCCATAACGGCTCCATTTTTACTGTAATTATGCAGATTTTCCAGTGTTTATGCGGTTTATGAGATTTTGAGAAAATGTACCCAGCCAATAAGCAGGCAATTACTCTGCGAAGCCAAGAAAGTTTAAACGATATTTGTGAAGTATACAGATGGCGTGGGTGTGAAAAGTAACATCACAACAAAGAAACATACCTGCAAGATCGAGAGATATTGAAAAACGTATCATCCCATGTTATAATAAGAAAGTGTATCCTTGGTGACAGGGATGCACTTTTATGAAGTAAACCGCCGGTGAGAGGATCAGCTGCCGGCAGTAATCGGATAGATTGATAATGATTGGAGAACAAAGGAGAGCAAAATGCAGGCGTATACGAGTTTTGCGGAGGTATATGATATTTTTATGGATAATATACCTTATGAAGAATGGGCGGATTATCTCGATGAGATGCTTAAGGAATACCATATTCCCAATAACATGGTGTTGGAGCTTGGATGCGGGACAGGCAATATGACGGAGCTGCTGGCGTCGAAGGGCTATGATATGATCGGTGTGGACAATTCGGAGGTCATGCTGGAGATTGCCATGGAGAAGAGGCAAAAGAGCGGCCATGATATCCTGTATCTTCTGCAGGATATGCAGGCGTTTGAATTATACGGTACAGTCGGCGGGATCGTGAGTGTCTGCGATTCCATCAATTATGTCACGGATGAGAAGGAATTGAAGGAAGTATTCAGCCTTGTGAATAATTATCTGGATCCCCGTGGCATCTTTGTGTTTGATTTTAATACGGAATACAAGTACCGGGAGCTTCTTGGCGACCGGGTGATCGCGGAGGAGCGGGAAGAATGCAGCTTTATCTGGGACAATTATTATAACCCGGAGGATAAGATGAATGAGTACCAACTGACTCTGTTCGTGCAGAGTGACGAAGATAAGAACCTGTATCGGAGATATCAGGAGGTACATTATCAGAGGGCCTATACGCTTGAGAAGATCAAGACGCTGATCGAGAAGGCAGGGCTTCGTTATGTTGCGGCCTATGACGCCTATACGAAGAAGGCGCCCATGTATACCAGCGGGCGTATCTGTGTGATCGCGCAGGAGTATGGGAAGTAGGCGGCTTGTCTGAACTGTATATGAAGTAAGAAGAGAGGTAAGAGGGGATGGAAGATTATATTGTAAGGGCTACGGCGGCGGACAGCCAGATCCGCGCGTTTGCCGCGACTACAAGGCAGGTGGTGGAGACGGCGAGAGTACGTCACAATACCAGCCCGGTGGCTACGGCGGCGCTTGGGAGGCTTCTGACTGCCGGCGCGATGATGGGCAGCATGATGAAGAATGACACGGACATGCTGACCCTGCAGATCCGGGGGAATGGGCCGATCGAAGGCATCACGGTTACGGCGGACAGCCATGCCAATGTGAAAGGATATGTGGGGAATCCGGACGTAATGCTGCCGCCCAGGAACGGGAAGCTGGATGTGGGCGGAGCAGTCGGAGTAGGACTTCTCACCGTTATCAAAGATATGGGGCTTAAAGAGCCGTATTCGGGGCAGACTATTCTGGTATCCAGTGAGATTGCGGAGGATCTGACCTATTATTTTGCGAATTCGGAGCAGGTACCGTCTTCCGTGGGGCTTGGCGTACTGATGGAGAAGGATAATACGGTGCGCTGTGCGGGAGGATTTATCATACAGATGATGCCGTTTGCAAAGGAGCAGACTATCTGTCGGTTGGAGGAGAATCTGAAGAAGGTCTCTTCTGTGACGTCACTTTTGAATCAGGGATATACGCCGGAGCAGTTATTGGAGATGCTGTTTGAGGGTTTGGGGCTTGTGGTCACGGACACAGTGCCGGCACAGTTCTATTGTAATTGCTCAAAGGAGCGCGTAGAGCATGCGGTGGCGAGTATTGGCAGGAAGGAGATCCAGGAGATGATTCGGGACGGAGAGGATATCGAGGTCAAATGTCATTTCTGCAATACGGCGTACCGGTATACGGTGGAGGAACTAAGAGAGATCATAAAACGCAGTAAGTAGATCATATTGGAAGAAAGGGAGCGGGCAGGCAAGATGAGAGATGGATTTATTAAGGTAGCGGCGGCAACACCGGATATCCGGGTTGCGGATGTCGCCTATAACACAGAGAAGATATGTGATCTGATCGACGAGACGGCAGAAGAAGGGGCGAAGGTGGTTGCATTTCCGGAGCTCTGTGTGACAGGGTATACCTGCGGAGATCTCTTTACACAGAATATCCTGCTGAAGGATGCCAGGGTTGCGCTTCTTAAGATCGCGGAGTATACCAGGGGGAAGGACGCATTATTCTTCGTAGGTGTTCCGCTTTTTATTGACGGGGAACTGTATAATGTGGCGGCGGCGCTGAACCGGGGGAGGATTCTTGGGCTTACGACCAAGACATTTCTGCCGAATTACGGGGAATTCTACGAGATGCGCCAGTTCTGTCCGGGACCGAAGAGAGCAAGGGAGATACTCTTTGAAGGTGAGAAGATTCCGTTTGGACCTAAGCTTCTATTTATAGCCGCATCCATGGAATCTCTGATTGTGTCCGCCGAGATCTGTGAGGACGTATGGTCGCCGGTTCCGCCAAGTATAGAGGCGGCAAGGGAAGGCGCCGTTCTGATCGTCAACTGCTCGGCAAGTGATGAGACCATCGGGAAGGATCTGTACCGGAGAAGCCTGATCGAGGGACAGTCTGCGCGTCTGATCTGCGGTTATATCTATGCCAACGCGGGAGAGGGTGAGTCTACAACGGATCTGGTATTCGGAGGACATAACCTGATCGCGGAGAACGGTACGGTATTGAAGGCGGGCAGGCGTTTCGTGAATGGAGCAATCTATTCGG
>CANDQP010000011.1 GCA_947388185.1 uncultured Dorea sp.
ACATTTGCCCTGGCGGCAGGATTCCAGATATTAATGAAGAGATGGGCAGAACGGAAGAAATATATTAAAAAAATGGAGGATTGAGAAGATGCTATATGAAGAAGTATTGGCGAATGCCAGAACATGTATGGGTGAATATTGCAAGGCTTGTCCGGTGTGCAACGGCAAGGCATGCAGGAATCAGATACCGGGGCCGGGCGCGAAAGGAAGCGGGACGGTTGCGATCCGCAACTACGACAAGTGGCAGGAGATCTGCCTCAATATGGATACGATCTGCGAGAACCAGCCGGTGAGTACAGCGTTTGGGCTGTTCGGGCAGCAGTTTGCCGCACCGATATTTGCGGCGCCGATCGGGGCTATGAAGCTTCACTATGGGGATAAATATGACGACCTTCAGTATAATGATATCCTGGTATCCGCCTGTGCGGACGCGGGGATCGCCGCATTTACAGGCGACGGGACGAATCCGGCGGTGATGGAGGCGGCAACCAGAGCGATCGGCCAGAAGGGCGGCAAAGGGATACCGACAGTAAAACCATGGGATATCAATACATTGAAGGAGAAATTCTCCCTGGTTAAGGAAAGCGGTTCATTCGCGGCGGCGATGGATATAGATGCGGCGGGACTGCCGTTTCTCAAGAACCTGACACCGCCTGCAGGAAGCAAGTCTGTGGAAGAGCTGGCAGGAATCGTTGCCGAGGCGGGAGTTCCGTTCATCGTGAAGGGTGTTATGACGGTGAAGGGCGCGCTGAAGGCGAAGGAAGCGAATGCAGCAGGAATCGTTGTATCTAATCACGGCGGACGTGTCCTTGACCAGTGTCCGGCGACGGCAGAAGTATTAGAAGAGATCGCGGCGGCTGTCGGCAAGGATATGAAGATCTTCGTGGACGGCGGGATCCGTTCCGGCGTGGATGTGTTCAAGGCGCTGGCGCTTGGTGCGGACGCGGTTCTGATCGGACGTCCATTCGTGTCGGCTGTGTATGGCGGCGGCGCAGAGGGCGTAGCGGCTTACACGGCGAAGCTTACGGCGGAGTTAGAAGATACCATGGCTATGTGCGGCGCCCATTCATTGGAGGAGATCTCAAGAGATATGGTGAGATAGTCCATGAAGAGTCTGAATGAAGATATCAAATCAGGACAGTTTAAGAAGGTCTATCTCCTGTACGGGGAGGAGGCCTATCTGAAGAAGCAGTATAAGGACCGGATGACGAAGGCCATGATCCCAAACGGGGATACGATCAATTATGCTTATTTTGAAGGGAAGGGGATCCGGCCCGGTGAGCTTATTGATCTGGCGGAGACGATGCCTTTTTTTGCAGAGCGCCGGCTGATCGTGGTGGAGAATTCGGGGTTTTTCAAGAATGCAGTCCCGGAGCTGGCGGATTATATCAAGGAGATGCCGGATACGGCCTGTTTCCTCTTCATAGAGAGTGAAGTGGACAAGCGGGGGAAGCTTTTTAAGGCAGTGAAGGACAAGGGACGTATCGTTGAAATGGGGCGGCAGGATGAGAAGACACTGCTCTACTGGATCGCGGGCAATGTGAAGAGAGAAGGGCGGCAGATCAAGGAGTCGGCCGCCCGTTATCTGGTGTCTAAGACAGGGACGGATATGGAGAATCTGGAAAAGGAGCTGGAGAAACTATTCTCCTATACCCTTGGAAGCAGCGAGATCACGGTGCAGGATATCGATGCAGTCTGTACCACCCAGATCTCTAATAAGATCTTCGATATGGTCGAGGCGGTGGCAGAGAAGAAGCAGAGAAAGGCGCTTGATTATTATTATGATCTGCTCGCACTAAAAGAGCCTCCGATGCGGATCCTGTATCTCCTGTCACGCCAGTTTAAGCTGCTGTTAGAGGTAAAAGAACTGTTAAGAAGAGGGTATGACAAGGGGCAGATCGCGAAGACTGCGAAGCTGCATCCCTTTGTTGCGGGCAAATATATGCAGCAGTGCAGGAGTTTTACCGCATCTGAGCTGCGCGGGATCATGGAGGAGGCCGCCGATACCGAGGAGCTGGTGAAGACGGGGCGGCTGAACGACGTGATGAGCGTAGAAATATTTATTGTGAAATTCAGTATATGATTCGGATGATAGAAGGGGAATAGTAAATGGCAGGAATAGATCAGAGTAAGATTCGTAATTTTTGTATTATAGCGCATATCGACCACGGGAAATCGACGCTGGCGGACCGCATCATTGAGATGACAGGTCTTCTGACCAGCCGTGAGATGCAGTCCCAGGTGTTGGATAATATGGAGCTTGAGCGGGAGAGAGGAATCACGATCAAGGCGCAGGCGGTGCGCATCGTCTACCAGGCGAAGAGTGGGGAGGAATATATATTCAACCTGATCGATACGCCGGGACACGTGGATTTTAACTATGAGGTATCAAGAAGCCTTGCAGCCTGCGACGGTGCGATCCTGGTGGTGGATGCGGCTCAGGGAGTGGAGGCGCAGACGCTGGCGAATGTCTATCTGGCCCTGGATCATGACCTGGATGTGATGCCGGTCATCAATAAGATCGACCTTCCAAGTGCGGAGCCGGAGAGGGCGATCGAGGAGATCGAGGATGTGATTGGGATCGAGGCGGCGGATGCACCGCAGATCTCGGCAAAGACCGGGCTTAATGTAGAAGAAGTGCTGGAGCAGATCGTGGAGAAGATCCCGGCGCCGACAGGTGATCCGGCGGCGCCGCTTAAGGCGCTGATCTTCGACTCCTTATATGATTCCTATAAGGGTGTGATCGTATTCTGCAGGATCAAGGAGGGAACGGTCAGGAAGGGAACACCGATCCTGATGATGGCGACCGGAGCGAAGGCAGAGGTGGTTGAGGTCGGATATTTCGGCGCGGGACAGTTCATCCCTTGTGAGGAACTGAGCGCGGGGATGGTCGGCTATATCACGGCAAGCCTTAAGAATGTGAAGGATACCCGTGTGGGCGATACCATCACGAATGCTTCGAATCCGTGTAAGGAACCGCTCCCGGGTTATAAGAAGGTCAATCCGATGGTGTACTGCGGCATGTATCCGGCGGACGGAGCCAAGTACCCGGATCTCCGGGATGCGCTGGAGAAGCTTCGGCTTAATGATGCGTCTCTGCAGTTTGGGCCGGAGACGTCTGTCGCGCTGGGATTTGGTTTCCGGTGCGGTTTCTTAGGGCTTCTGCATCTGGAGATCATACAGGAGCGTCTGGAGAGGGAGTACAATCTGGATCTGGTGACGACGGCGCCGGGGGTTATCTACAAGGTCCATAAGACTAACGGCGAGGTGATCGAACTGACGAACCCGACCAATCTGCCGGACCCGTCGGAGATCGAATATATGGAGGAGCCTATGGTGAAGGCGGAGATCATGGTTACCTCAGAATTCATCGGGGCGATCATGGATCTGTGCCAGGAGCGCAGAGGGGTGTATGACGGGATGGAATATATCGAGGAGACCCGCGCGGTGCTTCGGTATCATCTGCCGCTCAACGAGATCATCTATGATTTCTTCGATGCGCTCAAATCACGCTCCAGAGGCTATGCATCCTTCGACTATGAGATGGACGAGTATGTACAGTCGAACCTGGTGAAGCTGGATATTCTGATCAACAAAGAAGAAGTAGACGCATTGTCCTTCATTATCCATGCAGATACAGCCTATGAGCGCGGGCGGAAGATGTGTGAGAAGCTTAAGGAAGAGATTCCAAGGCAGCTCTTCGAGATTCCGATCCAGGCGGCGATCGGCAGCAAGATCATTGCCAGAGAGACCGTGAAGGCCATGAGGAAGGACGTGCTTGCCAAGTGCTACGGCGGCGATATCAGCCGTAAGAGGAAGCTTCTTGAGAAGCAGAAGGAAGGCAAGAAGCGTATGCGGCAGGTGGGCAATGTAGAGATCCCGCAGAAGGCATTTATGAGCGTATTGAAGTTGGATGATAAATAATGAGACCATTAGAGTTGTATATTCATATTCCGTTTTGTGTAAGAAAATGTCAATATTGTGACTTCCTGTCCGCCCCTTCCACGGCAAAGGAGCGGCAGGAGTATGTGAAAGGCCTTTGCCGGCAGATCCGTTCCTACGGTGAGACGGCGAAGGCTTATCGCGTTGTGAGCATCTTCGTGGGCGGCGGAACACCGTCTATCCTGGAGGCCGGACAGATCCTTGATATATTCGCAGCGGTCTATGATACATTTGCCGTGGAAGCGGGGGCTGAGATCACCATAGAGATGAATCCCGGTACGGTGACGGAAGAGAAGCTTGCGGCTTATAAGAAGGCGGGGATCAACCGGCTGAGTATCGGCCTGCAGTCGGTGAAGAACGATGAGCTTCAGACACTTGGGCGGATCCACACGTATGAGGAATTCTTAAAGACTTATGAGCTTGCCAGGGAAGCCGGGTATCGGAACATCAACATTGATCTGATGTCAGCCATACCGGGTCAGACGGTGGAAGGATGGGAGGAGACGCTTCGGAAGGCGGCAGAATTAAGACCGGAGCATATCTCGGCTTACAGCCTGATCATTGAGGAAGGGACACCTTTTTATGAGAGATACGGTGAAAGGTGTGCGGATGAGAGGCACGCGGAGAAACGGAGTATTGGTGAAGCCGGAAGGGTGACGGCAGAAGGCGGGAATATTGGCGGAGTGCGCCATGGAATTGCCGGCGCCATGGAATTACCAGGAGAAGAGGAAGAACGGCAGATGTATTGGCGGACGAAGAGTATCCTCGAAGAGTACGGGTATCACCGGTATGAGATCTCGAATTATGCTCTGCCGGGATATGAGTGCAGGCATAACCTGGGGTACTGGGACCGGACGGAGTATCTGGGGATCGGAGCGGGTGCGGCGTCGCTTATGGATAACCGGCGTTGGGATGACGGCGGGGAGCCGGCGGCATTAAGCCGGACGGAGCAGATGGAGGAGTGTATGTTCCTGGGGCTTCGGAAGACAGAAGGGGTATCGAAGGTGCGGTTCGAAGGGGAATTCGGGTGCAGTATGGAGAGTGTCTACGGTGAAGTGCTTGAGAGGATGTATGGGCTGGGGATGATGGAAGAGGCAGAAGGGTACGTGCGGCTGACAGAGCGGGGGATTGATGTGAGCAATGGGGTGATGTGTGAGTTTTTGCTGTGATGATTGGGGTCAGCGGTTTAAGGGGAGCTTACTTATAGAACCCGGCCATTTTGTTAACGAAAATGGCCGGGGAGATAGGTTTTCAGAGATACTACAGGTATTCTATCCTACAAGAGTGTTTTTTATTCTTTTTGTCATAGTTGATTCCAACCAGAAGAATTTTACCTCCAAAATCTTCCACAGCCTGTATATATTGTTTGTTTCTGATCTGTGCAATGGCGCCTTCTGATGAATTATTCCATTTCAATTCTATAAGCAACAGCGGTTTATCAGATCCTCTCTTGGGGAGGAACACTATATCTGCATAGCCTTGTCCGCTCGGAAGTTCTTGAAATTCCAGATAATCTTTCACCCGGCTGATATAAGCCAGCTGAATAACTGCGCGCAGAGACTGCTCATTGTTATAGAATAAGGGCGAGGAATATTCCGTGTGGATCTTATCCAACAGTCTGGCCACCGTTTCTTCATCCATATGCAATGTAGCATCCAATAACTGCTCTGATTGACGGATTACTTGTATCATTTCAGGGCTGTCTGCATTTTTTATGGCACGCAGGAATTCTTCCGTTACTTCTTGATTAGGGATAAATACGCTTTCAGCAGATACATCATAAGTCAGATACCCCAGATGTACCAGCAGTGTAAGCACATCATCCCTACTGTGGAAAGTAGTCATATCATTTTGAAAGGTATTGGTATCTATTTTACATTTCATGCCACCGAGCATGGATAAGATCATGTCCTTGAGGCCGTTAAAATTCATAGTGATATAGGTTCTCAGGGATTCGTATGTCTCTGTCTGTGCCCAGTAGCTTCCGAAGCGTTTACGGTTTATAGCATCTAATACTGATTTGGGGCTGTATATGTGAAGGTGATCGCCCAGAATATAGCCATCGTACCAATGCTGCAACTCATGGAAATCCAGACTGGATTCTTCGCACAGCCTGCGGACTTCATCCTCTGTAAAACCGACATATTCTTCTAACGGCGAGGAATCCACCATGGTAAATTCATAGAAATCGCTTAGTGCGGACTGATTGCCATATTTCTTAATGGGCAGAATTCCTGTCATATAAGCGGCCTCAATCATCTTATCGGTCAGGCTGCTTCGGAAAAGCCCCCGCAAAAGCTGGACGTATTCTTCCTGCAGGGATTTATCTTCCTTCGCCTCCCGGAACAGGGCGTCCCATTCATCGATGATGACGATAAACTTCGAATCAGACCTGGCAGTAATATCAGAGAGAGCAACCGGCAGCGAATGTTCTGATATTTCGACACGGTCCGGATAAATCTCCCGTAACTCTTTGATGACAGCTTTTTGTAGGTTTTTAACGGTATCTTTCATGTTGTCTGCAGTTGAGATGAACCATGTAATATCCAGATACAGTACGTTGTACTGGTTCAAATGTAGTTGATAAGAAGACTTTTTGGCAATCTTCATATTATGAAAAAGCTCTTCTGAATCACAGCTCTTATCATAATAGGCACATAACATCTGGGCGGCGAAGGATTTCCCGAATCGTCTCGGCCGGTTGACACAGGTAAGCTTTTGCTTCGTTCCCAGAGTATGATTAATATAATCGATCAGCCCTGTCTTGTCGATGTATTCTCCTTTTCGTATGGATTGAAACCCGTCATTCCCAGGATTCAGATACTTTCCCATGAACAGACCTCCCTATCGATGTGTAAGCATGAGCACATGTCATTTTGATGCCTTGCATTATATTATAAATGCTTTTTGTAATTTTTACAATGTACCGGGGTGTAAATAACATATATTCCAACCATGCAGTTGGAATATTTTGAACAAATGCGGGAATTGTACTAAAACATATTGTATCCAGCCTGTTATAATAGGATCAGGAACTTTTTAACCGGGAAATATAAACAAAATTAAGAAAGGAAGAAAAAGATGGATGCAAAATATTTAGTCCGCGATGATGCGGAAAAATGGGCGAATCCTGAACTGGCTGATGTATTTGAGATGGGGCTTCCCATTTCCTTTGAGGAATGGTTGGACGAGCCGGGAACGAATGCGGAGAAAAGGGCGAAATACAGTATGCCCCTTGAGGAGACCCACAATGAGCGGACAGAGACGTACGAAGTGCCGGGATGCCCGGAGGAACCGGACGCGCCTGCAGTAAGGATTCTTGTCACTTACCCGGCAAATAGAAAACGCAAGATGCCGTGCGTGATCGGGATTGCAGGAGGCGGATTGATCCTCTCATTTGCGGCGATCATGGCACCGGAGAAGCTTGCAGACGATCTGGGGGCGATCGTGGTATCCTTCAACTACAGATGTCTGTTTGATGATTCCAAATATCCGGAAGCATTAAACGACTGTCACGCGGTGTACAAATATGTGTTGGATCACGCCAAGGATCTAGGTGTTGATGAGAAGAGAGTGCTCCTCTATGGCGTCAGTTCCGGCGGGCACCTCGCATTGGCGCTCTGTCACCGATTGAAGAGGCATAACTATCATCCGCGTGGATGTATCGCGATCGGACCTGTTGCGGATAACCGACTGATCTACCCTTCCAGCGTAAGAAGCGGCAATACATGGAACAGCCAGGCGCTGTACCGGACCGGCAAAGAATGGCTGGGCGATCAGGGGAACGATGCATTTCTGTCGCCGGAAGCATTCCCGAATCATGCGACGGTGAAGGAGTGTGAAGGGCTTGCACCGACAATTATCTATACTTATGAGACGGATGTCTGCCTGGATCCAAGCCTGATGTATGCATCCAAACTGGTGCAGGCCGGTGTGTTCACACAGTTGTATCTGTTTGGAGGACAGAATCATATCTGTAACTGTAATGCTTATCTGAATACGCCGGACAGCGAGCAGGCGGAAGAATACCGTGATATGTTGAAACGTGATGTGGATATGCTGGTAAAGAATGATCTTCGGAGATTATGGCAGCAGGAAGAATAATCATCATAAGATAAAAAGGGGGACAGGACAAATGCGGAGGATTTGCCCTGTCCCTTTTTATGGCGAAGTATCCCAATCAGAGGTGAACGATACTTGATAATCCTGTTTGTGTCGTGTTATGATAAACGTATGAATTCCAGAGGGTGAAAGTAATATGCCGGCAGGAGGGAATATGAGAAGAAGAGTAATCATTGAGGACTTTGGGAAGATTGAACATGTCGAATTAGAAATGAAACCAATGATGATGTTTGTGGGAGATAATAATAGCGGGAAGAGTTATCTGATGAACCTTCTATGGGGATTTTCTTCGGAAAGCAGTGCGCTGTTGACTGATCTGACGGAGGACATATTGAACTCGGATTTGTACAAAGAATGCGAGCAGTATATGATGGAGAAGATAGTTGAGGGAGAGATAGAAGAAATATTATCTGCGAAATGGTTTATAAAGTTCCTAAAGTTACTGAACTTATGTATTGAACATAATAAAGATCATTTTGTCTCAGAGATATTTAATAAGGAGATGCATATAGGAAAATTGAAATTGGATATGGAGGATGAAGAGAAAATTGAAATTATAGTAGAAAACAGATCGATATATTTTGAGGTGACGAACAGGGGGAGGACGAATAGAGAAAAACCGGATTATATTATTACTGAAAAAACATTGTGGATTAGATTGTTCAGATATTATCAGATGGGAATGCAGATTGAGGGGAAGGATGCATTACAGAGGAAAAGGTATGTTAAGTTCGTGTTAAATATGCTGTTGAAATATTGGACAGAAATATCTGTCCAAGAAGGTGATCCGGTATTTCTTCCATCTTCCCGGACCGGGTTCGTTTTGTCTAAGAATCTGATCATTAATCATATGTATGAGAATAGTTTTAACAGAGAATCAGATCTTGTGCCGTCGTATTTTACGAAGCCTGTAATCAGTTTTTTGAAATTATTGAACAGTGTGGGGGAAATAGAGGGAAAGAACCAGGAATTATGCAAATTGGCAGAGTTTATTGAGCAGTCCGTTCTACATGGTCAGGTTGAAAGACAGGATACGATCTCACGGGCGTTTCTATATAAACCAGATAATATGAATGATTCTATTCAGATGTATCTTGCTTCAGCAGTGGTTACGGAGATTACCCCATTATACCTGCTGTGCAAATATCAGCATAGGATATCGCAGATGTTTATAGAGGAGCCGGAGATGTGTCTTCATCCGCAATTACAGACAGCGGTCGCAAAGGTTCTGGTTAGAATGTGCAGTATGGGAATACCGGTGATCATGACTACACACAGTGATATTATCATCCAGTATATCAACAATATGCTCCGTGTAAATAATAGTGATAAAAAGCAGGAGCTTATGGAGAAGTTTCAGATTGAAGGACAGGATCTGTTGGAAGAGGATCAAGTCGGGGTATATCAGTTTGCTTGTCAGGGAGAAGGGAATTCCAAAATTGAAGAACTGAAATCCGGAGCGGTGGGATTTGAGACAACAACTTTCAGCAATGCATTCGAAGAGATGCTGGAACTGACATATGATATATAACGAAGGAAAACGTGCAGCAGGGAGGTGCTTGCAGATGATTCCCGAATATTTGAGGCAGAATCTGGACTTGTTCAGAGAAGATGAGTATACGGTTGTCATAGATAAAGATGAAGAGATTCATATCTTGGAGGCAGAGGCAGAAGGCGAGGCGGACCTGGAAAGTTATTTTGAGGAAGATGCAGTGATCTTCCATGTTCCGGAGAAGAGAACCTTGCCTTATCTGGATGCGGAGAAGAAGGCCTGTCAATGTGCAGATAAATTCATATTCATCAAGAATAGCGTAAATGCTGGATGGCAGTTACATATTCTGGAATTTAAGAAAAGTATCAAGTACGATAAATGGAAGAAGATCAGGAATCAATTCAAATATGGGATTATGAATGCAAGGGCATTGGCTGCATTCTTGAATATAGAGATTGATGAGATTATATTGGAGACGGCATACCGAAATGACTGGAATCCCCGCAGTGCGCTGCAGACACCTACGATGATGCGGGCGGCAAATTCTGCGGCAGAGGTGAAAGCATATGAAGAGTGGCGGGGAGATTGTGTTTGGTTGGAATTAGATTCGGCGGAAAGAAGCTTTCGCCATGATAAGATTAAGTTGGACGAGTCGGGAAAGGGGATAAAAGTATATAGGAAAGTCAGGGAAAGGTAATAAATCCGGAGGAAAACACTGACGGTATGTGTTGCATGCCATGAGGCTATCCATAACGGGCCAAGTCCATTAGCTGTAGACTGAGGGAAAGCCGTATGCGCTGTAAGGTGCAAGTACGGTTGGGGAAGGAGTAGGCTCTGCGGAGCCTGCTTACTTCATGGTATGGTCCTACGAAACATAAGGAAGGTCAGAGAAGTAAAAATGGGGAAAACTTCTGATAGAAGCAATGATATAATAGGGGGGAACAGATTCCCCCCCCCGATATATGGAGATGATTACATCCCAAGCACAACCCCCACGCAAGCCCCTGCCGCGATCCACACCAGGGGATGCAGCTTCCCAAGCTTCTTCACCTGCAGAAGTGCGAACGTAACACCACAAACCGCCACATTGACTACATTCACCTGTACATTTCCTTCGACAACCGATACGATCGCGATCTTGAGCAGTTCCCACACCGCATACCCGATCAGGGCGGCTACGGCCGGGCGGATGCCGTAGAAGGCGGCTTTCACATTCTTATTCTCACTGAAATTCTCCAGAAACTTTGCAATCAGCACGATAATGATCAGAGCCGGCGCCGTGAGCGCCAGGGTGGCTACAATCGCCCCGGGGACACCGGCGGCGTTATATCCGGCGTAAGTCGCCATATTGATACCTACAGGTCCGGGGGTGCTCTCGCTGATGGCAACCATGTTGGTGAGTTCGCTTATTGTAAACCAGTCATATTTGTTCGTCAGATCCATCAGGAAGGGCAGTGTCGCCATCCCTCCGCCGATGGAGAACAGGCCGATCTTGAAGAATTCATATGCAAGGATCAGATAGATCATGCGTTACGCCTCCCTTCGATATGTTTGGCAATGATGCCGGTGACTCCGGATAAGACGATCACCAGCGCCGTTGGGACCGGCGTAAAGCAGGCCAGTATAAAGGCAGCAAGGAAGACCAAGGCGCCCAGCTTGTCGATGATCCCTTTCTTCATCATGCTGACTACAGTGTTCAGCATCAGCGCACATACAACGATACGGATGCCTGCCAGGGCATGAAGGACCACCGGCATGTGGATGAAATTATTAAGGATCGAAGCGACCAGGCAGATGATGATGAGGGAAGGAGAGACCATCCCCAAAGTACCGGACACACCGCCGATGAACCCGGCCTGTTTATAGCCCACATAGGTAGCAGTGTTGACTGCGATGATTCCGGGGGTACACTGGCCGATGGCGTAGATATCCAGAAGTTCTTCTTCCGTACACCAACCATGCTTCTGCACTACCTCCCGCTGCAGCATGGGCAGCATGGCAAGCCCGCCGCCGAAGGTGAGGCCGCCGATCTTGAAAAAACTAACATATAATTCCGCTAATTTTTTGGTATTCATAGTATTCAATGCTCCTATCTTAATTCTGATCGAAATGCCGCAGCCAGGCCTATAATAGCTGTGACATAATATGTGCATAGATCTCCTGGTTCTTCTTCGTCCAGTTGTTGGCGATCGTCTCTGCCTCCGCCTCGGTCGGCGCGGTAACGGTCAGCTCGATCAAGGGAATGCGCTGCTCGATCACCTGACATTTGACAAAATATTCCCCGTTGGAATTGCGGTAATAATCGGACTTGACAGATACTTCATTCTTGAGTTCATACTGCTTCTGCTTCAAAAATACATTGATATCCTTCTGGATGGCAGGAGATATATCGTTGCGGAAGTAATAGACGATCTCAGCGCCTTCTTCTGTGATATGGTAGAAGGTTCTGTTGTGGGTAGACTCTTCGCGGATCAGATTAGATTCTACCAGTTCAGAGATCGCCTGTTGAAGTTTGAAATAAGTCGTATATCCCTCATCCAGAATGAATTCAGAGATCTGTGCGTTCGTCAGGGGGAAATCCACCCTGTTCAGGATATATAATATGATAAGCTTGTATAATTTGAGAGTTTTATCCATGCGTCACATTCCTTTCTCATAGTCTTTGCCCTGCCAGATGTCATGTTCCTTCAGATAGGCGTGCAGGCCGTTCAGTATTCGGCGCTTGTGTCCCGTCCACAGGGGAGCGACAAGGAGCGGCTTAGGGCCGTCGCCGGTAAGCCGGTGTACGGCAATGTCAGGGCGAAGGGTACTCAGCGCCTTGCCAAGCATCACGAAGTATTCTTCCATATCAGGAAGCGGAAACGGATGCTCCCTGTAATATTTTGCAAGGTCGGTACCCCTTAATATATGTAGTAATTGAAATTTTACACCCTGGATATCCAGGGTATTCAGATAGCGGACGGTGGCAAGCAGATGCGGCATGTCTTCTCCCGGAAGTCCGAGGATCGTATGGACGATCACCGGAATGGAGAGTGCCCGTAAGTTTAAAACGGCCTGTTCAAATACGGGAAGCTCATAACCCCTGCGGATGAACTTTGCCGTCTGCGAATGGATCGTCTGGAGTCCCAGCTCTATCCATACGGGCTTGATCATGCTTAGTTCTTTCAGAAGTTCCAGTACATCGGGGCCAAGACAGTCTGGCCTGGTCGCGATATCCAGGATACAGATATCAGGGGATGCCAATGCTTCGGTGAATATCCCGCGCAGACGGGAGGCCGGAGCATAGGTATTGGTATAAGCCTGGAAATAAGCGATATAAGCGTTGCCGGAATATTTGCCCGCGGCCTGTGATTTGCCCGTCCGGATCTGTTCTGTGATGGAGAGGCGCCGGTCTGCGGCATAATCCCCGGAACCTCCAGCGCTGCAGAAGATGCAGCCGCGGTCACCCAGGGTGCCGTCCCGGTTGGGGCAGGTCATGCCCGCATCCAATGAGATCTTGTACATCTTCCTGCCGTAAGTCTGCTTCAGGTAATAGTCAAGAGAGTAATACCGCCGGTTGTCCCAGTATATTGCCATTGTCTTCCCGCCGCCTTTCCCTCAGACTGAATATCCAACCGCCGCGTTGCGATTGGAGAACTGTATCCATATAATAACATTCTTAATGAATCAAATCAATAAAAAGGCTTTTAAATTTCCAATAAATGTAGTATAATAACATCTAATTCCAACTGGGTCAATTCAGGCCCCTCAATCCCAGTGAATATATATTAGGTATGGATACATCGAATATTAGTATATTTAATGGAAAAAATTTAGAAAGGAATAGCCATATGAGAGAAAAATATGAATCACTGCCCTTATCTACACTCAAGGATCTTGCGAAGGCGAGAGGCTTGAAGGGGATATCGACAATGAAGAAGGCAGAGCTTGTTGAGCGTATGCTGGAGGAGGATGAGAAGGAGAAGCAGGCTTCCAGAGAAGCAGTGAAGGAGATGTCTGCGAATACAGGAGATAAAGAGGTTCATGATATAGATAGATTGGATAGCGGCATTACAGCCTGCGGAATCTTAGAGGTGCTTCCGGACGGATATGGATTTATCAGGAGCGCCAATTACCTGCCGGGAGAGAACGATGTGTATGTATCGCCGTCCCAGATCCGGAAGTTCAATCTTAAGACGGGAGACATTCTGGAAGGACATACGAGGATCAAGACGCAGCAGGAGAAGTTCAGCGCATTACTATACTTAACGAGAATCAACAATATCGATCCGATGAAGGCGATGCGGAGAACGAATTTCGAGGATATGACGCCGATCTTCCCGGATGAGAGACTCAGGCTTGAGAGCGGCAAGACGAGCACTGCCATGAGGATCGTAGATCTCTTGTCTCCGATCGGAAAGGGGCAGCGCGGTATGATCGTGTCTCCTCCGAAAGCCGGTAAGACAACCCTGCTTAAGCAGGTAGCGCTGTCCGTAAGGAGGAATAATCCGGAGATCCATCTGCTGATCCTGCTGATCGACGAGCGTCCGGAGGAGGTAACGGATATCAAGGAGACCATCGAGGGAGACAATGTTGAAGTCATCTACTCTACGTTTGACGAATTGCCGGAGCACCACAAGCGTGTGTCGGAGATGGTGATCGAGCGGGCGAAGCGCCTGGTAGAGCACAAAAAGGACGTCATGATACTGCTTGACAGTATCACGCGTCTGGCGAGAGCTTATAACCTGACGGTTCCGCCTTCAGGAAGAACGCTTTCCGGCGGTCTTGACCCGGCGGCGCTGCATATGCCCAAGAGATTCTTCGGTGCGGCGAGGAATATGCGCGGCGGCGGAAGTCTCACGATCCTGGCGACGGCTCTTGTCAATACCGGGAGCAAGATGGATGATGTGATCTATGAGGAGTTCAAGGGAACCGGTAATATGGAACTGGTGTTAGACAGGAAGCTGTCTGAGAAGAGGGTATTCCCGGCGATCGACATCCCGCAGTCCGGAACCAGAAGGGAAGACCTTCTGCTGTCCAGGGAGGAGCAGGAGGCGGTTGATAATATGCGCCGCGCGTTAAATGGCATGAGGGCGGATGAGGCAGTGGAGAATATCCTGAATATGTTCAGCCGGACCCGTAATAATGCCGAACTGATCCAAATGGTAAAAAAGACAAAAATCATCTAGACAATGCCGCGTTTTTATGTTACAATAACAACGCTGTTTAGAAAACGAATAAGTAGCGTATAACGCTCGCGAAAATAAAGAAGAGGTGAAGATCATGAAAGAAGGAATACATCCAACATATCATCAGGCAACAGTGACCTGCAACTGCGGCAACACATTTGTAACAGGTTCAACAAAAGAAGATATCCACGTAGAGATCTGTTCCAAGTGCCATCCTTTCTACACAGGACAGCAGAAAGCAGCTCAGGCTCGCGGCCGTGTTGATAAGTTCAATAAGAAGTACGGAATGGGTAAATAAGAAAGCAGGTATCGGGTTGAGGTTGTATGATCTCAACCCTTTTCTATAAGGAGTATTAGGATGAAATCATCTAACATAGGCGGTCAGGCCGTGCTGGAAGGGATCATGATGAAGCATAAGGATGATTATGCCGTTGCGGTCCGTAAGCCAGACGGGGAGATCTTCGTACAGAAGGAGACATATAGGAGTATTGTATACAGATGGAAGAAGCTGACGGAGATCCCATTTATACGGGGTGTTTTTAATTTCATAGATTCGATGGTGCTGGGGATGAAGACGTTGACCTATTCTGCCAGCTTCTATGAGGATGAAGATGAGAAAGAGCTGACGGAGAAGGAAGCGTCCAGGCAGGAGAAGAAGGAGAGCCTGCTGATGGGAGTGACGGTGGCATTCTCTCTGGTCGCGGCGGTGGCAATTTTTATGGTGCTTCCCTATTTCTTGTCTTCTTTGCTTAAGAGTTATATCCCTTCTTACGGTGTGCGTACCGTGATCGAGGGATTTGTGAGGATCGGTATCTTCATATTATATGTGCTTCTGATCTCCCGGATGGAGGATATTCAGAGAACCTTCATGTATCACGGCGCAGAGCATAAGTGTATCAACTGCATTGAGCACGGGCTTCCGCTCACGGTGGAGAATGTAAGGAGCAGCTCCAGACAGCATAAGAGATGCGGGACCAGCTTCCTGTTCCTGGTGCTTGCCATCAGTATTATCATGCTGCTGTTAGTCCGGGCAGAGACTCCGCTTATGCGGATCGTGATCCGGATTGTGTTGCTGCCGGTGATCGCGGGAGTCTCCTATGAGTTCCTGAAGCTTGCGGGGCGCAGTGAGAATCCGGTGGTGAATCTGTTCAGCAAGCCGGGGCTTGCCATCCAGAAGCTGACGACGAAGGAGCCGGACGACGGCATGATAGAGGTGGCGATCCAGGCGGTGGAGGCTGTATTTGATTGGAGAGCATATGAGGCAGAGAATTTTCACACTGCGGCAGATCATTGAGACAGGAAGGGCGGAATTAGAAGCGACCGGTATTGAAGAAGCGGCGCTTGATGCCTGGTATCTGTTGGAATACACTGCCGGTATCAGCCGGGCGGCCTATTATGGGGAACCGGACCGGATTCTCGAAGAACCCCTGGCAGAGCAGTATCTTCATTATATCGGGATGCGTAAGAAGCGGATCCCGCTTCAGCATATTACGGGGGAACAGGAATTCATGGGGTATCTCTTCTATGTCAATGAGCATGTATTGATTCCGCGCCAGGACACGGAGACTCTTGTGGAGGAAGCAGTGAAGTTCATCCGGGCGAAGCTTCGCGGGAATGAAAGAGAAGTGCAGGTATTGGACATGTGTACCGGATCTGGCTGTATCCTGCTGAGTATCATGAAGTTGTGTCCGCAGACAGAAGGAACAGGCTGCGACATATCTAAGGAGGCGCTTGCGGTTGCAAGGAAGAATGCAGAGCGTCTGGAAGTGGACGCCAGGTGGGTGGAGTCTGATCTGTTCAGTGAATTATGCGGTTCTGGCTCCGGTGGAGCTGAAGCAGGCAGTCAAATGGATGAGACCGGACGATCGGACAGACTATGTTATGATATGATCGTGTCTAACCCGCCCTATATCCGTACTGCCGAGATTGAGACCCTTCAGGATGAAGTACGCCTTCATGATCCGCGGATCGCGTTAGACGGCAGGGAGGACGGATTATATTTCTACAGAAGGATCGTGAAAGACAGCGTTTCCTTTATAAAGGACGGGGGGACCCTGATATTTGAGATCGGGTGGGACCAGGGAAAGGATGTGGCAGAGCTTATGACAGAGCATGGATATGAGAATGTGACGATAAAAAAAGACCTGTCAGGTCTTGACCGGGTAGCCGCAGGTGTATACAATAGAAGGAGTGCCTGCGGGAGCGGATTCCTGTAGCGTATTTGACAGGCGTGGAATTGAAGAGATTGAAGGTAATAATGATTGAGATGATATTTTAGGAGGATAGATCATGTTTGACAGATTAGAGGATCTGCTCATTCGTATGGAAGAGATATTGAGTGAGCTTCAGGAACCGGATGTGGCGAATGACCAGAAGAGATTCCGGAAACTTATGAAAGAACAGAACGACCTGTCTCCGATCGTTGAGGCATATAAGGAATATAAGACGTGTAAGCAGACGATTGAGGACAGCCTTCAGATGTTGGAGGAGGAATCGGATGAAGAGATGCGCGAGCTTGCGAAGGAAGAACTGAACGACGCGAAGGCAAGGGTGGAGGAATTAGAGCGCGAGCTTAAGATTCTGCTGCTCCCCAAGGACCCCAATGACGACAAGAACGTTATCGTGGAGATCCGTGCAGGCGCGGGCGGTGATGAGGCGGCGTTATTTGCCGCAGAGATCTATCGTATGTATCTGCATTATGCGGAGAGCAAGCGCTGGAAGGTAGAGCTGGTAGAGTGTGAAGAGATCGGGATCGGCGGCATGAAGAATGTGACCTTCATGATCAATGGGAATGGAGCCTATTCCGTGATGAAATACGAATCCGGGGTGCACCGTGTACAGCGTGTGCCGGAGACGGAGTCCGGCGGACGTATCCATACGTCTACGATTACGGTAGCGGTGATGCCGGAGGCGGAGGAAGTGGATATCCAGATTGACGAGAAGGACATCAGGATTGATGTCATGAGAGCATCCGGTAACGGCGGACAGTGTGTCAATACCACGGATTCGGCCGTTCGTCTGACCCATTATCCGACGGGGATCGTAATATATAGCCAGACGGAGAAGTCACAATTACAGAATAAGGACAAAGCATTCGCATTGCTCCGCGCGAAGCTGTATGACCTGGAATGCCAGAAGCAGCATGACGCCGAGGCGGAGGCGAGAAAGAGCCAGATCGGAACCGGAGACCGTTCAGAGAAGATCCGTACTTATAATTTCCCGCAGGGGCGCGTGACGGATCACAGGATCGGCCTGACCTTGTATAAGCTTGACAAGATCATGAACGGGGATATCCAGGAGATCATTGACGCCTGCATCGCTGCGGACCAGAGTGCGAAGCTGGCGAATATGAATGAATAAGGAATGAATTATTAGATGAAGGAAAAATTAAAGAAATTATTTGCTTACTACGGCCCCTATAAGAAACTGTTCTACAGCGATATGTTTTTTGCGATCCTGGGGGCTGCGGTAACGCTGATCATACCGTTGGTGGTCAGATATATCACCAATGAGGTCGTTTATTTTGACGCGGCCGGGGCCAGGGCTTCGGTCCTTAAGCTCGGTGCAGTGATGGTCGCCCTGGTGCTGCTGGAGATCTTCTGTAATTTTTATATTGCGTATTTCGGGCATATCATGGGGGCGAGGATGGAAGCGGATATGCGCAGGGATATCTTCGGGCATTATCAGAAGCTTACCTTCGCGTTCTATGATAATCAGAAGGTAGGGCATCTCCTGTCCCGGATCACAAGCGACCTGTTCGATATCAGCGAGCTTCTGCATCACGGACCGGAGGACCTGGTCATATCCGTGATCAAGATCATTGGTTCGTTTACGATCCTTCTGATGGTCAATGTGAAGCTGGCGTTTGTGGCGTTCGCATTTATTCCGGTGATGGCGGCATTTGCGTTCTACTATAACGGTAAGATGGGAAAGGCATTTCAGAAGAACCGTGAGAAGATCGCGGAGATCAACAGCCAGATCGAGGACAGCCTGTCAGGGATCCGCGTGGTGAAGTCATTTGCCAATGAACGGGAAGAGATGAAGAAGTTCAAGAGAGGGAATGACAACTTCGTGGCGGCGAAGAAGGTCAGCTACAAGTATATGGGGATCTATAATTCCGGTCTTGGAGCTATGAGCACGTTGATCACGGTGGTGGTCCTGGTCGTGGGTGTCTGCATGATGCTGGACGGGGCGGTGACGCTGACAGACCTGATCACATTCCTTCTGTATATCAATAATTTTACCGATCCGGTCAAGAAGCTGGTCACATTCACAGAGCAGTTCCAGAACGGGTATTCCGGATTCGAGCGTTTCCTTGAGATCCTCTCGATCGCGCCGGATATCAAGGATAAGCCGGAGGCGGTATCGGTGGGACAGATGAAAGGCGAGATCGAATTCAAAGATGTGTCTTTCCAGTATGAGGAGCAGAATGAGAAGGTGCTGAACCACATTAATCTTAAGGTGGATGCGGGAGATTATATGGCGCTCGTAGGTCCGTCCGGGGTTGGCAAGACGACGATGTGCAGCCTGATCCCCAGATTCTATGAGGTGTCCTCGGGAGCGATCACGATCGATGGGATAGATATCCGGGATATGAAGCTTGATGATCTGCGCAGCAATGTGGGGATCGTCCAGCAGGACGTGTATCTGTTCGCGGGAACGGTGCTTGACAATATCCGCTACGGCAGGATGGATGCGACGGATGAGGAGGTTGTAAGGGCGGCGAAGAATGCCAACGCCCATGAATTTATCATGGGGCTGCCCCACGGCTACCATACGGATATCGGACAGAGGGGCGTGAAGCTCTCAGGCGGGCAGAAGCAGAGACTGTCAATCGCGAGAGTATTTCTGAAGAACCCGCCGATCCTGATCTTCGATGAGGCGACTTCGGCTCTGGATAACGAGAGCGAGCAGGTGGTGCAGAGATCGCTGGAAGGCCTGGCAAGACAGAGGACCACGTTTGTGATTGCCCACAGGCTCACAACGATCCAGAATGCACAGAAGATCCTGGTATTGACGGAAGACGGGATCGCAGAGGAAGGTACACATGAGGAATTGCTTCAGAAGAAAGGAATCTACGAAGCATTGTACCATCGTAATTTTGAGAATATATAAGAGGCCGCCGGGACTGTCAGCGGCGGCTTTTGAAGGAGAGAGACGGATGGAGTTTCATAAGAGAATGCAGGCTTCTATGCTGATCGTCATCATAGTCTGCATGATGTGTGTATCGACGGTGCTTGCCAGGGAAGACAGGCTTGCCAGGGCCAGGGAAGAGCAGAATTCCGGATTATATATTACCTGCGGAGCAGAGGATTCTGAACCGGATATGTAAGGCTGCCGCTTTCAGGTGCGCGATCCTGTACGGATACATAAAGACAAGACAGATTCGGCATAATAATTGGAGTGCAGGGATCTGTAAATTGATAGATAAGAGAAGGTTAAGGATGGAAGAGGTACAATTTAAAAGAGCTGAATTAGAAGATAAAGATATCATCAGTCATTATTTTGCTCATCATACGAGCCGGAGCTGCGAGAGGACATTTGCCAACGTATACTTATGGTCCAGGCAGTATCCGGTCAAATGGGCGATCGTAGAGAATGCGCTGGTATTCAAGAGTGAGGATGAGGAGCACCTTGCTTTTGCCTATCCGGCAGGAGAGCCTTCGGATGTGAAGAAGGCGCTTGAGGTTCTGATGGAATACAGTAAGGACCATGGAGTTCCGTTTCAGATGTATAATCTGACGCCGGATAATTTTGCACAGTTGGAAGAGTGGTATCCCGGAAGATTCCAGATCGAATATGACAGGGACAGTGCGGACTATGTCTATGAGTCTGAGAAGCTTGCGACTTTGTCCGGGAAGAAGCTGCACGGCAAACGCAATCATATCAACAAGTTTAAGGCGTTATATGGCGATCGCTGGTCCTATGAGGCTATCACGAAGGATAACGTGGAAGAATGCTTCCAGATGGCGCTTAAGTGGCGGGATCAGAATGGATGTGAGGACGACCCTGAGAAGCGGGGAGAGATCTGTGTTACGATGAACGCCCTGCGTCTGTTTGAGGAGCTGGAGCTGAAGGGCGGTATCTTGAAGATCGACGGGGAAGTGGTGGCATTTACCATCGGGGAACCGGTCTGTTCGGATACGTTCGTAGTCCACATCGAGAAGGCATTCGCGGATGTGGAGGGCGCATATCCGATGATCAACCAACAGTTCGTAGAGCATGAGTGTATGGATTATCCTTATGTGAACAGAGAAGAGGATACAGGTGCGGAAGGTCTGAGGAAGGCGAAGCTGTCTTATCGTCCGGTCTTCATGGTGGAGAAGGGCGATGTGACTGAGATCACGACGGCATAATTCCGACAGGAAGCGGGATCCGCCGGCAAAGGAGAGAAGAGTATGATAGCAGAGAAGATGAAGAATATGGTGGCGAACAGTTCGGCCATCCGGGCAATGTTTGAAGAGGGAAACCGTCTTGCACAGATCTACGGAGCTGAGAATGTGTTTGATTTCAGCCTTGGGAATCCCAATGTGGCGGCGCCGGAGGCGGTTAAGGAAGCGATCACAGAGTTATTGGATGAGAGTGACCCGGTGGTCCTTCACGGATATACCAACAGCAATTCCGGTTATGCGGATGTGCGGGAGACGGTAGCGAAGTCATTGAACGAACGCTTTGGGACGAATTTTGAAGGGAAGAATATCGTGATGTCCGTGGGCGCGGCAGGCGGATTGAATGTAATCTTGAAGACCCTGATCAATCCGGGGGACGAGGTGATCGCGTTTGCGCCTTATTTCGGTGAATACCGTTCTTATACGAATAATTATGACGGTGTGTTGGTGGAGGTTTCTCCGAATACCGTGGATTTTCAACCGAAGCTTGACGAATTCGAGCAGAAGATCACGCCGAAGACGAAGGCGGTGATCGTGAACACACCGAACAATCCGACGGGAGTGGTCTATTCGGAAGAGACGATCAAGAAGCTGGCGTCTATCATGGAAGCAAAGCAGAAGGAATATGGGACAGAGATCTATCTGATCTCAGACGAGCCGTACCGTGAGCTTGTGTACGATGGGGTCAGGGTACCGTATCTTACGAAATATTATGACAATACCATCGTGGGCTATTCTTATAGTAAGTCCTTGTCTCTGCCGGGAGAGCGTATCGGATATCTGGTGATTCCGGATGAGGTGAAGGACAGTGAGGAAGTGCTTGCGGCGGCTAATGTGGCGACCCGTATCCTGGGATTCGTCAACGCGCCGACTCTGCAGCAGAAGCTGGTTGCCAAGTGTATCAATGAGAAGACGGATATATCCTATTATGACAGGAACAGAGAGACACTGTATAATGGTTTGCGGGAGTGTGGTTTCGAGTGCATCAAGCCGCAGGGGGCGTTCTATCTCTTCGTGAAATCTCCCGCGGCGGATGAGAAGGAATTCTGTGCGGCAGCGAAGAAGTATAACCTTCTGCTGGTGCCGGGAAGTTCCTTCGCATGCCCGGGCTATGTAAGGCTTGCGTACTGTGTGGCTTATGAGACTATTGTGAATTCTCTGCCGAAATTCAGAGAATTAGCCGGGGAGTATTTTTAAGTTATGAGAGCATTTGAGAATAATATCCGTAAGGTGGAGCCTTACGTGCCGGGGGAGCAGCCCCAGAATAAAGTGATCAAGCTGAATACCAATGAGAACCCGTATCCGCCGTCTCCCAAGGTGACGGAAGCACTTGCGAAGCTGGATCCGGACCGGTTCAGGCTCTATCCGGACCCGACCTGCGGGCCGTTGGTGGAAGCGCTTGCGGAATTCTATCATGTGGATCCGGACCAGGTATTCGTGGGAGTGGGTTCTGATGATGTGCTGTCCATGTGTTTCCTGACGTTTTTTAACTCCGGGAAGCCGATTCTATTCCCGGATATTACATATTCTTTCTACAAGGTCTGGGCCGAGCTTTACCGGATTCCTTATGAATGCCAGAGGCTTGACGGGAACTTCCGGATCGTGAAGGAAGATTATTATAAGGAGAACGGAGGGGTCATCTTCCCGAATCCCAATGCGCCGACGGCCATTTACGAGGAGCTGGATTTTGTGGAGGATATCATTCGTGCGAATCCGGACGTGATCGTGATCGTGGATGAGGCGTATATTGATTTTGCGGGCCGTTCTGCACTGGAGCTGATCGGTAAGTATGATAATCTGATCGTGGTGCAGACCTTCTCCAAGGCGAGATCTATGGCGGGGATGCGGATCGGCTACGCCATCAGTAATCCGGTATTGATCAAATATTTAAATGATGCAAAGTATTCTTTTAATTCTTATACCATGAACCAGGCGGCGCTTGTGTGCGGTGTGGAAGCGGTGAAAGACCGGGAATATTTCGAAGAAGGGATCCGTAAGATTATAGAGACGAGGGAGTGGGCGAAGGATAAGCTTGACAGGCTTGGCTTTATCTGCCTTGACTCCAGTGCGAACTTCATCTTCGCCATGCATCCGGACTATGATGCGAAGGAGCTGTTCGAGGCGATGAAGGCGAACGGGATCTATGTCCGGTACTGGGGGAGCGAGCGGATCGAGCAGTATATGCGGATCACGATCGGAACCAGGGAAGAGATGGAAGAGTTGTTCCGTTTCCTTGAAAAATATATGGGAGTGAAATAAGGAGGATATTATGACAGAATCTTTAGTACAGAGTATTATCGACGTCTTGGGTGGGAGCGTTGGAAAGGAAGCGATCGTATTCATCATATCGATGATCCCGATCCTGGAGCTTCGAGGCGCGCTTCTGGTTGCCGGACCGCTGCTTGGTGTTCCGGTGGCGAAGGCGATACCGCTCTGTATCATAGGGAATATCATTCCGGTGCCTTTTATCCTGCTTCTGATCACGCCTGTTTTCAAATGGATGAAGGGGACGAAGCTCTTCAAGCCTATGGTGGATAAGCTGGAATCAAAGGCCATGAGCAAGAGCGACAAGATCGAGAAATATGAGTTCTGGGGATTGGTGCTGTTCGTGGGGATCCCGCTTCCGGGAACCGGAGCATGGACGGGGTCGCTGATCGCGGCGCTGCTTGGCGTGAAGTTCAAGAAAGCGTTCCCGGCGGTGATCCTTGGGATCTGTATGGCGACAGTGATCATGTGGTTTATCTCTTATGTGCTTCTTGGCGGGGTGCATGTGCTGGGTTAAATGAATGAATCAAAAATGCAAAGCTCGTGACCGGGCTTTGCATTTTTGTTAAGTTTACGGAAAGGAAAGTCTATCTGTTTTTTTTTGCCAAGGTATGTTAAAATGATTACAAACATAGAAATAGATAAGGAGATTGTGATATGGACAAGTTATATGACGTAACCGCATTGGGCGAGATGTTGATTGATTTTACGATGAACGGGCAGAGCGATCAGGGGAATAATCTGTTTGAGGCATGCCCGGGCGGCGCTCCGTGCAATGTACTTGCTATGCTGAACAAGCTTGGAAGGAAGACTGCATTTATCGGCAAGGTAGGGGAGGATCAGTTCGGGCGTCTGCTTAAGGGGACGATCGATGAGCTTGGGATCGAGACGAAGGGCCTGATACTGGATAAGGAGATCCATACGACGCTGGCATTCGTACATACATTTCCGGACGGGGACAGGGAGTTTTCTTTCTACCGTAAGCCGGGGGCGGATATGATGCTGGCAGAGGATGAAGTGGATTATGACTTGATCCGTCAGTCGAAGGTGTTCCATTTCGGTACGTTGTCTATGACGGACGAGCCGGTGAAGACGGCAACGAAGAAGGCGTTGGAGGTTGCGAAGGAAGCGGGATGTCTGATCACATTTGATCCGAATCTTCGTCCGCCCCTCTGGTCATCCCTGGATGAGGCGAAGGAGCAGATGAAGTATGGTTTTGAATATTGTGACGTGCTGAAGATCTCCGATAACGAGATTCAGTTTATTTCCGGCAAGGAGGACTATGATGAGGGGATCCGCTATCTCCAGGACAGATATCATATCCCGCTTATCTTCCTGACGATGGGGAAGGAAGGAAGCCGGGCTTACTATAAGGATCTGCGTGTGGAGCGCGAAGGCTTCACCGTGAAGGCTATCGAGACGACGGGAGCGGGAGATACTTTCTGCGGCTGTGCGATCAACGGAGTCCTGACGCATGGGCTTGAGAACCTGACGGAAGAGGTATTGGGAGATATCCTTACCTATGCCAACGGAGGCGCTGCGCTGATCACCATGAAGAAGGGCGCGATCCGCTCTATGCCGAATCCGGAAGATATCGAAGCGCTTCTTAAGAATTAGTACGTTTAATTATCATAAACAGGGGAATAATCAAGATTATGAGACTACGCAGAATGCTGGCCGTCTGGGCAGCGAAAATTACTGAAAAAGCCAGTGTCCATATCTTCCACCGGCAGGGTGTGACGTGGGCGGGGAAGATCGCGCTTCGGGTCTACCCCTCCATCCTTAAGGAGCTTGCAGGCCAGGTGAAGAAGGATGTCTTCATCGTCTGCGGTACGAACGGCAAGACGACGACGAACAACATGCTCTGTGCGGCGATCGAGGCAGAGGGGTATCGTGTCGTCTGCAATCATACCGGTTCGAATATGCTGAACGGAGTGGTGGCAGCATTTGCCTTGAGTGCAGGGATCAGCGGCAATCTTAATGCGGATTATGCCTGTATCGAGATTGATGAGGCGTCCACAAGAAGGGTATTTCCGCACTTTAAGCCGGATTATATGGTGCTTACGAACCTGTTCCGGGATCAGTTAGACCGGTATGGCGAGATCGACATCACCATGAATATCTTAAAAGAAGTGATGCAGTCCGCGCCGAAGATGAAGGTGATCGTCAACGGGGATGATGCGCTGTCTGCGTTTCTTGCCATGGACAGCGGCAATGAATATATCACCTACGGGATCAGCGAACAGGTCACAGACGACAGGGATTCCCACGAGATCCGGGAGGGACGTTTCTGCAAGCGCTGCGGCGCGCCGCTGAAATACCGGTTCTATCATTACAGCCAGTTGGGGGATTATGCCTGTACCGGATGTGAATTTGGAAGACCCAGGCCGGATTATGACGGATCGGATATCGAGATGGGCGAGGGGCTTGCATTTACCGTTGAGGGCAGAAGGCTTCATGCGGACTATAAAGGCTTCTATAATATCTACAATATCCTTGCGGCTTACGCCGCCGTCCGCACCGGAGGGATCGATGCGGGGCATTTTAATGCGATGCTTGCAGGCTTCAACCCGGAGAACGGGCGTATGGAGGAATTCGGGATTGACGGTACGAAGGTGGTACTGAATCTTGCCAAGAATCCGGCGGGCTTCAACCAGAATATTTCTGCGGTGATGCAGGATGAGACACGTAAGGACGTGATTATTGTCATCAATGACAATGCCCAGGACGGCACGGATATCTCCTGGCTGTGGGATGTGGATTTCGACCGGTTTAAGGAGGCTAATACGGAGTGTATCACCGTCAGCGGGATCCGTTGTTACGATATGGGGCTTCGGCTGAAATATGTGGATATCCCCGCGATGCTTGAGCCGGATGTGGAGAAGGCGGTCAGAGAACGGATTGCCAATGGCTGCGGCAACCTGTATGTACTGGTGAATTATACGGCGCTTTTTAGCACCAGGAACGTGCTTAAGAGATTGGAGGGAGAGAAGTGACGGATGTGACAGGGAAGAAGATCACCATCGGGCATCTCTATCCGGATCTCTTGAATCTGTATGGAGACCGGGGCAATATTGCATGTATGATGCAGAGGTGCATCTGGCGAGGGATAGAAGCGGAGACGATAGAATTCAATACGGGAGATGCGATTGATTTCACGAAGCTGGATATCGTGCTCCTTGGAGGCGGTTCGGACCGGGAGCAGGCGATCGTCTGCCGGAATCTATTGGAGATCCAGGGACGGTTCAAGGAATATGTTGAGGATAACGGCGTTGTGATTGCGGTCTGCGGCGGTTATCAGCTCCTTGGGAAATATTACAAGACGGATGCGGGGACGATCGAGGGCCTCGATCTGGTGGATATATACACAGAACAGGAAGAAGGGCGTCTGATCGATAACATCGTTCTTCAAAGCGATCTGGCAGATATGCCGGTTGTGGGATTCGAGAATCACGGCGGACGCACTTATATCAATGATAACAAGCCTTTTGGGAGAGTTCTGTATGGATCCGGCAATGACGGGAAGAGCGGCTATGAGGGGGTTGTCTATAAGAATGTGATCGGAACCTACCTGCATGGTCCGCTGCTCCCCAAGAATCCGCAGGTCTGCGATCATCTGATCCGGAAGGCGCTGGAGCGCAGATACGGTGAGGCGGAGTTGGAAGCGTTGGATGATTGTCTGGAAAAGAGGGCGAATGCGTATATTTACAATAGATTTGTCAAATGATGTATAAGGCGGGATGTGTATGAGACAGGACAGATTCAAGATGGAGAGAGAAGGACTGGTGGAAGAGGGCCAGGAGGTTGAGATCAGTGAGAGGAGCGCTGTGACAGGGCAGTACACGTATCTGGTGGAGCCGTCCATCGCCATGTCCGGAATCTACAGGACCAGCGAGAGGATTCTTGCGCGTAAGGGTATCATCAGGAAGATCGAGAAGACGGACAAGGGCTTCTATCTTCTGGTGGAGACGGAAGGATAGGGGCGCTGTCCGTTGACACTGAACGAAAAAGCACATATAATAGATGAAGAGGATGAAAAGAGAGCGGGGGAAATGGACGGATGATTGCAAAAAATGACGAAGCGAAGAGGAGCCAGATCTGGAGGATCGTTATGACGGTTTCATCTGTCTTGATCATAGTAGGAGCGGTCCTGTTGCTGATGAAGCTGTTTACAACGAATCCTTTAGAAGGAGAGTGGACGGATGAAGACGGCTTCTTCGATATGGCGATCTCTAAGGACGGGACTTTGGTATTTACGATTCCGGAGGCGGAAGAAGCGGCCAGTGTGGATGTGGATATGAGATATACGATGAATAAGGAAGAGAAGACGATCACGATCATGGCCGATGAATCTGGATTTCAGAAGCTTGCGGATCAGTCTCAGGGACAGTATACGGAAGACGAGATCAGGAATGCACTGAAGTCGGTGGTCACCACATTCGATTACAGCGTCGACCAGGAGCGGCTGACACTGACCGAACGTGAATATGGAGAACAGCTTGTATTAGTAAAAGAGTAAATAAATGAAAGAGGGATTGTTGCACCCGGAGTCGATCGAGTCGGGCAGTGCGGCAGTCCTTTTTCTTCAAGAATGAGGAGGTATCTATGTTAAGAGAGGCGACGAAGAAGATCAGGATCGGGAATGTTGAGATCGGAGGCGGAAGTCCGGTTGCGATCCAGTCTATGACGAACACGAAGACAGAGGATGTGGATGCGACTGCGGCGCAGATCCTGGAGCTTGAGAAGGCAGGCTGCGAGATCATCCGCTGTGCCGTGCCGACCATGGAGGCGGCGGAGGCGTTGGCGAAGATCAAGGAGAAGATACATATTCCGCTGGTCGCGGACATTCATTTCGATTACCGGCTCGCGATAGCCGCGATCGAGCACGGAGCGGACAAGATCCGGATCAATCCGGGCAATATCGGAACTTCGGACAGGGTGCAGGCTGTCGTGGATAAGGCGAAGGAATATAAGATCCCGATCCGGATAGGAGTAAACAGCGGTTCCCTGGAGAAGCCGTTGGTTACGCGTTACGGCGGCGTTACGGCGGAAGGCCTGGTTAAGAGCGCGATGGACAAGGTACATATGATCGAGGAGATGGGGTATGACAATCTGGTGGTAAGCATCAAGTCCTCGGATGTGATGATGTGTGTCAGGGCTCATGAACTGATCGCCAGGGAATGCATCTACCCGCTGCATGTGGGTATCACGGAGGCGGGAACGCTTCTGGCAGGGAATATCAAGTCGTCCATAGGCCTGGGACTGATCCTGAATCAGGGGATCGGTGATACGATCCGGGTCTCCCTGACCGGTGATCCGGTAGAGGAGATCCGCTCTGCCAGGCTGATCCTTAAGACCCTTGGACTTAAAAAAGGCGGTATCGAGGTGGTATCCTGCCCTACCTGCGGGAGGACGAAGATCGATCTGATCGGCCTTGCCAACCAGGTGGAGAAGATGGTGGAGGATATACCGCTTGATATCAAGGTGGCAGTCATGGGATGTGTGGTCAACGGGCCGGGAGAGGCGAAGGAAGCGGATATCGGTATCGCGGGAGGCATCGGCGAGGGCTTGCTGATCAGGAAGGGCGAAGTAGTCAGGAAGGTCAGGGAAGACCAGCTATTGGAGACATTGAGACAGGAGTTGTTACACTGGGATGAGTAAATCGTTCTTTGAAGTATTTCCAACATTGAAGATAGATGAAGAGCTTGGAAGACTCTTTGCGGAGGTGGAGGTCAGTAAGGTGACCACCAATTCGGACCGGGATTTTATCAAGGTACATCTGCTGAGCCGGTATCTGATTCCGAAGAAATGTGTGTTCGAGGTGGAGCGGGCGTTAAAGGAGCAGTTATTTGGACGCAGTTATATCCAGATCGAAGTGAAGGAGCAGTATGAGCTGTCGGAGCAGTATACGCCGGAGAATCTGATGAATGAGTATTTCGACAGCTTTCTTCTGGAATTGGACAGGAGAAGTATAGTGGAGCGCAGCATGCTCCAGAATTCTAAGTATGAGTTCCGGGAGGGGAATATCCTATGTCTTACTCTGAAGGATTCTATCGTGGCAGAGGGCAGGAAGGAGTCGATTACTGCCTACCTTACGGATGTGTTTCAGTACAGATTCGGCAGGCCCATAGAGGTCCGGGTGCTGTATGAGGAACCTGGGGAGAGTAAGCTTAAGTACAACGAAGTGAGGATCAAACAGGAGGTGGAGGCGATTCTTGCGCAGAGTGCGGCTGTTCAGGAGGAGAGAGCAGGCGGAGAAGCGCAGAAGGCGTCAGAGGCGAAGGCAAAGGGTTCGGGAGGCGGCAAGGCAGAGAAATCATCCGGGACACAGCCGGCAGGCCCATCCAAAGCGCCGTCGGCCGGGAACACCGGAGATACAGCTAACCGTCAGTCGGGAAGTCCCGCGAAGGAAAAGCCGTTTCAGCGGTCAGGATTCGGGAAAGGAACAAAGGGCGGCTATTCCTATGCCAAACGCTCCAACGACCCGAATATGGTATACGGACGGGATTTTGACGATGAACCGATCGAGCTTCGGGATGTGGTGGGCGAGATGGGAGAGATCACTTTCCGCGGGAAGGTGATTCATTTTGATACCCGCGAGATCCGCAATGAGAAGACGATCGTATTATTTGCGGTGACGGATTTTACCGATACGATCGGAGTCAAGATGTTCATTGGCAATGATATGCTCCCGGATCTTCTGGCAGAGGTGAAGATGGGAGCATTCCTGAAGATCAAGGGCGTGACCAATATTGACAAATTCGACGGGGAGCTGACGGTATCTTCGGTTGCCGGGATCAAGAAGATCAGTGACTTCACAGAAGCGAGGAAGGATACGGCGCCGGAGAAGCGGGTGGAGCTGCACTGCCATACGAAGATGAGTGATATGGACGGTGTGACGGAGGTGCAGGACTTGTTAAAACGCGCCCACGACTGGGGGCATAAGGCGCTTGCCATCACGGATCACGGCGTAGTACAGGCGTTCACAGACGCGAACCATTTCATAGAGAGGCTTGATAAGGATGATCCTTTTAAGGTGATCTACGGGGTGGAAGGGTATCTGGTGGACGACTTGACGGATGTGGCGGTCAATGAGAAGGGACAGTCTTTGAACGGTACCTTTGTGGTGTTCGATCTTGAGACGACAGGATTCAGCCCGATCAAGGATAAGATCATCGAGATCGGCGCGGTGAGGGTGGAGCAGGGGAAGATCACAGATCGGTACAGTACGTTCGTGAATCCCAGAGTGCCGATTCCTTTTCAGATCACTCAGCTTACCAGTATCACGGACCAGATGGTGTTGGAGGCGCCGGATATAGAGACGGTTCTGCCCGAGTTTCTGGAATTCGTAGGAGACGCGGTGCTGGTGGCCCACAATGCTTCCTTTGATGTGGGGTTTATAGAGCAGAATTGTAGATATCAGGACATTGTGCCGGATTTCACTTCGGTGGATACGGTAGCGATGGCGAGGATCCTGCTTCCGACATTGTCCAAGTTCAAGCTGAATGTGGTCGCAGGCGCCCTTCATATCTCTCTTGAGAATCACCACCGGGCGGTGGATGATGCCGGCGCTACGGCGGAGATATTTGTCAAGTTTGTAGAGATGCTGCGGGACCGGAACGTTACGGACCTTGCGAAGCTGAATCAATTCGGGAGCAATAATGCGGGGGCGGTCAAGAAGCTGCCGACCTATCATGTGATCATCTTAGCGAAAAATGAGGTGGGAAGGGTGAATCTCTATACGCTGATCTCCAAATCCCACCTGGAATACTATGCCCGACGTCCAAGGATTCCTAAGAGTGAGCTGTCTAAGTACCGGGAGGGGCTGATCGTCGGAAGCGCCTGCGAGGCTGGGGAGCTGTACCAGGCGGTTCTGAACGAGAAGCCGGAAGAGCGAATCGCGAAGATCGTGAATTTCTATGATTATCTGGAGATCCAGCCTCTTGGGAATAACCGGTTTATGATCGCAAGCGACAGGATCACAAGGGTTCAGGATGAGGAGGATCTGAAGGATTTGAACCGCCGGATCGTGGAGCTGGGAGAACGCTTTAACAAGCCGGTGGTGGCGACCTGCGACGTACATTTCATGGATCCGGACGACGAGGTGTACCGGCGGATCATCATGGCGGGCAAGGGATTCTCGGATGCGGACAACCAGTCGCCGCTGTTCCTTCGCACCACGGAGGAGATGCTGGAAGAGTTCGAATATCTCGGTTCTGCCAAGGCCAGGGAGATCGTGATCGACAATCCGAACCGGATCGCGGACATGGTGGAGAAGATCACCCCGGTACGTCCGGACAAATGTCCGCCTGTGATCCCGGATTCGGACAAGCTGCTGCGGGAGATCTGTTACCAGAAGGCGCACTCCATGTATGGGGAGGAACTTCCGCCTGTGGTGACGGAGAGGTTGGAGAGGGAGCTGAATTCCATCATTTCCAACGGATTTGCCGTGATGTATATTATCGCTCAGAAATTAGTATGGAAGTCAAATGAAGACGGCTATCTGGTGGGTTCCAGAGGATCGGTCGGCTCATCCTTTGTGGCTACCATGGCGGGGATCACGGAGGTAAATCCGCTAAGTCCCCACTATTATTGCGAGTATTGTCATTACAGTGATTTTGATTCCGAAGAGGTGCGCGCCTATGCCGGAGGATGCGGATGGGATATGCCGGATAAGGCGTGTCCGGTCTGCGGCAAGCCTCTTAAGAAGGACGGGTTTGATATCCCCTTTGAAACATTCCTGGGATTCAAGGGGAATAAGGAGCCGGATATCGACCTGAATTTCTCCGGTGATTATCAGAGCCTTGCGCATAAGTATACGGAGGTTATCTTTGGAGCCGGTCAGACCTACCGCGCGGGAACCATCGGAACGCTGGCGGATAAGACGGCGTTCGGCTATGTGAAGAATTATTTTACCGAGCGGGGGCAGGGGAAGCGTAAATGCGAGATCGACCGGATCGTGCTTGGATGTACGGGGATCCGGAGGAGTACCGGGCAGCATCCGGGCGGTATCATCGTATTGCCGCTTGGCGAGGAGATCAATACCTTTACACCGGTGCAGCATCCGGCCAATGATGTGACGACGGATATCGTGACCACACATTTTGACTACCACTCCATCGACCATAACCTGCTGAAGCTGGATATCCTGGGGCATGATGATCCGACCATGATCAAGACTCTGGAGGAATATATCAATTCACCCGCAATGGACAATGGATACAACGAGACGGACAACCGGTTTGTCGCGACGGATATTCCGCTGGATGACAAGGGAGTGATCTCTCTGTTCCACGATACGTCGGCTCTTGGGATCACGCCGGAGGATATCGGCGGCTGTCCGGTTGGCTGCCTTGGGATACCGGAATTTGGAACGGATTTCGTTATCCAGATGGTGGTGGATACCAAGCCGCAGACCTTGTCAGACTTAATCCGTATCTCGGGTCTGTCCCATGGAACGGACGTGTGGCTTAACAACGCCCAGGAATTGATTAAGAGCGGGAAGGCGACAATCTCTACGGCGATCTGTACCCGTGACGATATCATGACCTATCTGATCAATAAGGGGATGGACAGCGAGCAGTCCTTCACCATCATGGAGAGGGTCAGGAAAGGAACCGTTGCGAAGGGCAAATGCAAGGAGTGGCCGCAGTTCAAGGAGGATATGAAGGCGAACGGCATACCGGACTGGTATATCTGGTCCTGTGAGAAGATCAAGTATATGTTCCCCAAGGCCCATGCGGCGGCCTACGTCATGATGGCCTACCGGATCGCTTACTGTAAGATCAATTATCCCTTAGCCTATTACGGGGCGTATTTCGGGATCCGTGCGGATGCATTCTCTTATGAGCTGATGTGCCAGGGGAAGGAGAGGCTTAAGTACCATCTCGACGAATATAACAGGCGGGCGGATTCTCTTAGCAAGAAGGAGCAGGATACGGTGAAGGATATGCGTATCGTGCAGGAGATGTATGCGAGGGGGTATGATTTCACGCCGATGGATATCTACCGGGCGAAGGCGTCGAAGTTCCTGATCGTAGACGGGAAGCTGATGCCGCCGCTGATCAGTATCGAAGGGTTGGGTGAGAAGGCGGCTGAGGCGGTAGAAGAGGCGTCGAAGGACGGACCGTATCTGTCGCTGGATGATTTCCGGCAGAGAACGAAGGCGAGTAAGACGGTGATTGACTATATGGTGAAGCTTGGGATCCTGGAAGGACTTCCAGAGTCGAACCAGTTATCATTATTCGATCTATAGAAACAAAAATATTTCTTTAGCAACATAAATAAACTTATGAGGTGGGAGGGTTGAGAGTGTCACAGATCACAGAATGGTGTCATGAAGTCATTAAATCACAGGCACGGGCAGGGGGCTTCTATATCGATGCGACGATGGGGAAAGGGAACGATACACTGATGCTCTGCCGTCTCGCGGGGAATGCGGGCAGAGTGTTGGCGTTCGATATCCAGGAAGAAGCGCTTCGGATCACGGAAGAGAGACTTAAGGAGGAGGGGATGAGCCACCTGGCAGAATTAATCCTGGACGGCCATGAACATATGGACAGATACGCCGGGGCAGAGTCGGCGGATGTGATCTGTTTCAATCTGGGGTATCTGCCGGGAGGAGATCATGAGATCGCAACGTCTGCTGCGACCAGTGCAGAAGCAATTAAGAAAGGACTTAAGATATTAAAATCTGGCGGAATGATGAGCCTGTGCATCTACAGCGGCGGCGATACGGGATTTGAAGAGAAGGAGAAGATCCTGGAATTCCTTAGAAAGGTTCCGGCAAGGGAGTATACGGTGATCGTAAATGAATATTACAATAGAGAGAATCATCCTCCCATGCCGGTGTTTGTGTTCAAACATTAGACTACATATTCTGCTTACAGGAATACTCGTCCGTGTCAACACGGATGACCGTAACGGCTTTCTCAAGATTGGGATTGGTCTCGAATTCTGAGAAGTCTCTTCCGGTCTGATGCTTCATGATGACAGCCAGCGCCCTTGACTTCTCGTCCGGTTCTGAGACGATCACGGCCTTGCCGCTTCCGATGATACTGGCATAGCGATAACTATATTGGCATGCCAGTGTCCCTTCTGTAAGCTCATGGCCGCAGTCCAATTCGATGCCGACCGCGGGATTGGACCTGATCAGTTCAAGCTTACGTCCTTCCCCTGCCCCATGGAAATATAGGATAAGACGGCCATCCTCGAAGCGGAATCCATAGTTCATCGGCACGATGTAGACTCCTCCGTTCCCGTCGGTCATCCCAAGCCTGCACACCTTGCAAGACATAAGGATCTCCTGAATCCTGTCCATATCCTTAACTTCTCTGTCTGTTCTTCTCATCTTGGTTTCTCCTTAATTCTTAAAGTTTCTCCGTATATTCTACAGTAGATGGTTCTCCTTTTCAATTTCAATTTAGGAAAAATGTTGAATTCTGTAAATTAATGCTTTAATCCGTGAAAGCAATATGTTATACTAAAAAAGTGTTTCAAAGAAACATGTTTTGGGCTTCTAAGAAATACGAAAGGAAGGACGATAGAATGTCAGAAATGAAGAAAGTTATTATGCTTGGCAATGAAGCTATTGCCAGAGGCGCCTATGAGGCGGGAGTCAAGGTATCTGCCGCGTATCCGGGTACGCCAAGCACTGAGATCAGCGAGTATCTGGTACAGTATAAGGACGATCTGTACTGTGAGTGGTCCCCCAACGAGAAGGTAGCGGCCGAGGTGGCGATCGGAGCGTCTGTAGTCGGAGTGCGTGCCATGTGCTGTATGAAGCATGTTGGGTTCAATGTGGCGGCGGATCCGGCATACACGGTATCTTATATGGGAGTGAACGGCGGTCTTGTCATTGTAGTGGCGGACGATCCGGGACTCTACAGTTCCCAGAATGAACAGGATACCAGGATGGTGGCGCGGGCGGCGCAGCTCCCGGTGCTGGAACCGGCAGACAGTTCAGAAGCGAAGGAGTTCATGAAGCAGGCATTTGAATTGAGCGAGCAGTTCGACCGTCCCTTCGTGTTCCGCACGACCACCAGGCTTGCACATTCCCAGGGAGTCGTGGAACTGAGGGAGCGTAAGGGAATAGAGGATAAGCCTTATGAGAAAGATATCCGCAAGACCGTCATGATGCCGGTCAATGCCAAGTTCCGGCATATTGAGATAGAGAAGCGTAACCTGGAGCTTGCCGAAGCAGCCAATACTCTTCCCATTAACAAGGTGGAGATGAAGGATACGAAGATCGGTGTCATTACCAGCGGGATTCCTTACCAGTATGTGAAGGAAGCGCTTCCGGACGCCTCGGTGCTGAAGCTTGGAATGGTTAATCCGCTGCCAAGGAAGCTGATCGAAGATTTTGCCTCCAGGGTAGAAGAATTATATATTATAGAGGAATTAGACCCGGTGATCGAAGAGCAGGTGAAGTCCTGGGGGATCAGGGCTGTGGGAAAGGAGATCTTCACGGTGCAGGGAGAATACAGCGCCAACATGATCCGCAAGGCAGTTCTTGGAGAGGAGCCAAACTTTAAGACGCCTGCACAGGTTCCGGTAAGACCGCCTATCCTGTGTCCGGGATGCCCTCACAGGAGCGTCTACTATGTGGTGAAGAAGTTAGGGCTTCATGTGGCGGGAGATATCGGATGTTATACGCTGGGAGCCGTTGCACCGCTCGGCGTGGTCGACACGACGGTCTGTATGGGTTCCAGTATCTCCAGTCTTCACGGCATGGAGAAGGCCAAAGGGAAAGATTACATAAAGAACTGGGTGGCAGCCATCGGAGATTCCACCTTCCTGCATACGGGTATCAATTCCCTGATGAACATGGTATATAACAATGCCACCGGTACGGTTCTGATCCTGGACAATTCGACGACCGGAATGACCGGGCATCAGGACCATGCGGCGACCGGCAGAACCCTGCAGGGAGATCCGGCTTATGCCATTGATATTCAGGGGCTTTGCCGGGCAGTCGGCGTGAAGCATGTGACTGAGGTCAACGCATTCGACCTTGAGACGCTGGAGAAGACGATCAAGGAAGAGACGGCGAGAGACGAAGTGTCTGTGATCATCACGAAGACGCCTTGTGTATTGCTCAGCAAAGGAAAGAAACCGTTGTACGTCGCACATGAAGACAAGTGCAGGAAATGCGGCATGTGTATGAAGCCGGGATGTCCCGCCATGACAAGAAGAGAGAACGGGACCATCCGTATTGACGACACCATGTGTACCGGCTGCGGGCTCTGCAAGGACCTGTGCAGATTCGGGGCTATAGAATTAGTAAAGGCAGGTGACAGATAATGGCGGCGAAGAATATTATGATCGTCGGAGTCGGAGGGCAGGGTACGCTTCTGACCAGCAGGATATTGGGCGGGCTTGCCACCGCAGGCGGATACGATGTGAAGCTCTCGGAAGTACACGGGATGGCGCAGAGAGGCGGAAGCGTGGTGACATTCGTCCGCTATGGAGAGAAAGTGGCGGAGCCGATCGTGGAGGAAGGACAGGCAGACGTGTTGATCGCTTTTGAGAGGTTAGAAGCTCTCAGGTATGCACATTTCCTTAAAGAAGACGGAGCGCTGATCGTCAACGACTGGCGGATCGATCCGATACCGGTCGTGATCGGTGCGGCCGAGTATCCGGAAGGAATTATTGAGACCTTGAAAAAAGATCACAAGGTCTATACGGTAAATGCGACGGAAGAGTCGAAGAAGCTTGGCAATCCCAGAGTGTTCAATCTGATCGTCCTGGGAATTGCAGCACAGCATATGGATTTTACTGTAGAAGAGTGGTATGACGTGATCGAGCGCACCGTACCGCCCAAGACGATCGATATCAACAAGAAAGCCTTTGACGTGGGCTATCATCTTGTGTCTGAGTGATTGGAAAAGGAGTATGAAAATATGGCGAAAATAGCATTAGAGAACTGGAATGAGACGATCAGAGATCCGAAGATCGAGTGTATGAGCAGAGACGAGATGAGCGCTCTTCAGGGGGAGCGTCTCGTGAAGCAGGTGAAGAATGTATACGAGCATGTGGAATTCTACCGTAAGAAAATGGATGGGCTGGGAGTAGAGCCGGGCGATATTAAAGGAATCGAAGATATCACCAAGCTTCCGTTCACGACCAAGGAAGATCTGAGGGATAATTATCCCTTCGGACTTCTCGCGGTTCCAAAGGAGAAGATCGCCAGGGTACAGGGAACATCCGGGACGACCGGCAAGCTTACCCTTGCTTCATACACGCAGAATGACGTGGACGTGTGGGGAGAATGCGTGGCAAGGGGTCTTACTATGGCGGGACTGAATTCGTCAGACCGCATTCATGTATGCTATGGTTACGGGCTGTTCACCGGAGGAATGGGGCTTGACCTTGGGGCACAGGCTCTTGGGGCGATGGCGATCCCCATGTCTTCCGGCAATACCAAGCGTCAGTTGATGTGTATGGAGGATTTCGGTGCAACTGCATTCGCATGTACGCCGTCTTATGCGCTTTATCTTGCAGAAGCGGCGCAGGAAGCCGGAGTCGTAGACCGTCTTCAGATCAGGGCAAGCATCAACGGTGCAGAGCCGTGGACGGATGAGATGCGCAAGAAGATCGAGGATATCTTACATATCAACAGCTTCGATATCTATGGTCTGTGTGAGATTACGGGACCGGGCGTTGCCATGGATTGTATCCATCACAAGGGGCTCCACGTATATGAGGATTATTTCTATCCGGAGATCCTGAACCCGGCAGACCAGTCTGCATGCGGGGACGGCGAGACGGGAGAGCTTGTATTCACGACCCTGGCCAAAGAAGGTATGCCGCTTCTCCGTTACAGAACGAAGGATCTTACCAGTATGGAGCATAGTATCTGTGAATGTGGGAGAACACTTCCAAGGATCCAGAAGTTCACCGGACGTACGGACGATATGAAGGTCATCCGCGGCGTCAATGTATTCCCGACACAGGTAGAGACCGCGCTTCTGTCCATGGGCGGCGGCGTAGCACCTCACTATATGCTGATCGTTGACAGGGAGAACAACCTGGATGTCCTGACTGTAATGGTAGAAGTAGACGAGAAATATTTCTCAGATGAGATCCGTAAGCTGGACAGTCTGAAGAATAAGGTCGGAGCGGTTCTGAAGCAGGCGCTGGGCGTATCTGTAAGAGTGAAGCTTGTCGAGCCCAAGACGATCCAGAGAAGCGAAGGCAAAGCAAAACGTGTCATTGATAACAGAGAGCTGTAAGAGGAGGTAGATACCATGGGTGTAAGCAATACAATTCAGCAATTGTCAGTTTTTTTGGAGAACAGAGAAGGACGTCTTGATGATGTATTAAAGGTTCTGGCAGAAAAGGATGTGAATATCGTGGCTCTGAGCCTTGCGGACACTTCCGACTATGGAATGCTGCGTATGATCGTTTCCGATCCTGCTAAGGGGCGTCAGGCGCTTAAGGAGGCAGGAATTACGGCGATGCTCACCGACGTGGTAGCGCTTCGGGTGCCGCATGCGACAGGATCGTTGAGCAAGGCCATGCATCAGATCGTAGAAGGCAAGGTCAACGTAGAATATATGTATGCATTTGCCAATGGAAATGACGCTGCGGCAGTATTGAAGAGCGATGCTCCTGAGAGGGTGGTCGACATCCTGAAGGGCAGCGGCTTCGATGTATACAGCGCCGGCGAGGCATATCGCGCCAATCAGTAAATCTGAACAGATCTAAGGGGTACGGGAAACTTCCTGTACCCTATTGCTTTTCATTTATGCAGCGTGTATAATAGACGAGTATTATTTAACAAAGGAGGATATATAGCATGCTAGATAAAAAAGTAGTAGAATTACTGAATCAGCAGGTGAATAAAGAGTTCTATTCTGCATATCTGTATCTGGATTTTTCTAATTATTATTATGACCACGGATTAGATGGATTTGGCAACTGGTATAAGATCCAGGCGCAGGAGGAGAGAGACCACGCCATGCTGTTCATCCAGTATTTGCAGAATAACGGAGAGAAGGTAGAGTTAGAGGCGATCGACAAGCCGGGAGTTTCTTTAGAGAGCGCGAAGGCTGTGCTTGCGGAAGGACTGAAGCACGAGCAGTATGTGACGAGCCTGATCCACACCATCTATGATGCGGCATATTCTGTGAAGGATTTCCGTACCATGCAGTTCTTAGATTGGTTTGTGAAGGAACAGGGAGAGGAAGAGACGAATGCGGATAATCTGGTGAAGAAGTTCGAGCTGTTCGGCGACGATCCTAAGAGCCTCTATATGCTGGATAATGAGCTTGGGGCGCGTGTGTACTCCGCACCGTCGCTGGTACTTTAATCATGAACCGCAGGAAAGTGATCTGTTCATGCCGGAATGTGACGAAAGGCGATATCGCGGATGCGGTGAAAGACGGCGCCGATTCCTTCAAGCAGGTGAAGAAGCTGACAAAGGTCGGAAAAGGCTGCGGCAAGTGTAAGAAGAAGGCTAAGAAGCTGACGAAGAAATTATTAAAAGAAAGGGCATGATGGCTGTGGACAAGAGGAAACAGACGCTTGAGAAGCTGCGAAGTTCGGAGGCGGTTTATGTTCTGATGTCCGGCGGAACGAAGCTGCCCTATGTAGAATGTGACTCTGATACATATGACGATCAGATTCTGGTATTCTGCAGAGAAGCGGACGCAAGGAACAGGATGGCGGCGCTTATAGCTGAGAAGAATCCTGTACAGACCGTTAAGGTTGAGAAGAAGAGCTTTCTGATATTTTACACAAGCCTGTATCCTATGGGGGTGAACTGTATCGTAGTGGACGACGGAACTTCGGAGAGGATTGCGGTGCAGTTGAATGAACTGATCTCAAGGAACAGCCCGGATCAGCTTCCCAAGGGTCAGGTATGGGTGGAGAACCCGGCTTTGAACCTTACCGCGATCTATTTCATGCAGGAACTTCACAAGAACCGCGGACAAGGTATGACAGAAGAGATGAAGGAATTGTACGAAGAGATGATGGCTCATCTCGGACGCGGGCGGTTTATCTTCGCGGTCAGGAAAGACAAGGGGATTCCGGCGCTTAAGGGGAAGGACGGAGAGCTGTACCAGCCGCTTTTTACGGATATCCAGGAATTCGGGAAATTCAACAGACAGAACCAGTTCCGTGCGATGGTAGTTGAAGCAGATAAGATCCTGAACCTGATACCGGCAGGAAGCGCCGGCATTGTGCTTAACCCCATGGGAGTCAACGTCCAGTTTAAGATGGCGAAGACATCACAGAATCAATAGAATGAATAGAACTCCGGAAAGTGAAAAAGACCAGATAACTGAGTTACCTGGTCTTTTCCATAACCTCAATTACATGTAGTGCTTTTAGATATCTAAATCATGTAGCTATTTAATATATAAAAGGTACATTTAATTTACGATTAAAAGAATTGCATTAAATTAAATCTTTGTTACATTCACGGCTTGAGGTCCCTTGGATCCCTCAGTTACATCGTACTCAACATCCTGACCCTCATCCAAAGACTTGAAGCCTTCCATGTTCAACCCGGAGTAGTGTACGAATACATCATTGCCGGTTTCATCAGAAATGAAACCATAACCCTTTTGGTTGTTGAACCATTTCACTGTACCTTTCATGACAATACCTCCATAATAAAATTAATTAGAAACACTGCATCCATAAAACAAATCTATAGATAACTGTTTTATAGACTAGCATATAATTATAAAAGCGTCAATAGATTTAGCAATCTTTTTACTATTTTTTTGGGAAAAAACGGTTTTTTAAGGGATATCATTTCACTTGACGAAACAGATGTAAGAGTGTAAAGTATACATAGACAGATGAAGATAAAATCATTGGGATAACAGAGGAATAAGAGTATGATTACATTGACGGGGAAAAAAGTATCCGAAGGGATTGCCATCGGCAAATTATCCTTTTATAAGAGAGATTCAAAAGAGATCCGCCGTATCTATGTAAAGGATGTTGAGAAAGAGGTACAGCGTTTTCAGAAGGCAAGGCAGAAGGCGCTGCAGGAGTTAAGGGAACTCTGTGAGAATGCCGCGAAGGAAGTCGGCGAGGCCAATGCCGCGATTTTTGAGATGCAGCAGATGGTGCTTGATGACCGGGATCTGGTGGATAAGATCACGAATATCATCGTAGAACAGAAACTGAATGCAGAGTATGCCATCCAGAATGCCGCAGAGCATTTTATCTCAACGGCAGTGACGGCAGATAAGAATTATGTACAGGGGCATGACGCGGATGTCAAGGATGTGACGAACCGTCTTATGCGGACCCTGGCCAGAGGATGGAAGGATAAGATGCTGATGGACGAGCCGTTCGTGCTGGCTGCCGGAGAGTTATATCCAAGCGAAGCCGTGCAGCTCGATAAGACGAAGGTTCTTGGATTCGTCACCAGATATGGAACGATTAATTCCCACACGGCGGTGCTAGCCCGGACGAAGGGGATCCCCTCGGTGATCGGGCTTGGAGAGGCGCTCAAGAAGGATTATGAAGGGAAGACGATCATCATAGACGGTTTCGAGGGTAAGATCTATATCGAGCCGGACTACACGACGATTACCAAGATGCGGCAGAAGCAGGATGCCAATCACACGCAGGTGCAGAACTTAGAGAGGCTTAAGGGGAAGGAGAATATCACCCAGAGCGGACAGAAAATTGACGTCTGTGCGAATATCGGCAACAGAGAGGACATTGAGAATGTACTGAGGTGTGATGCCGGAGGAATTGGATTATTCAGGAGTGAATTCTTGTATATGGAGAGCGGCACCAAGCCGCCTACCGAGGAGTATCAGTTTCAGGTATATAAGCTGGCGGCAGAGTCCATGGGGATCAAGAAGGTGGTGATCCGGACGGCTGATCTTGGCGGGGAGAAGACAGCAGAGTGTCTGGATCTTGGCACGGACCCCAATCCAGCCATCGGATACCGGGGAATCAGGGTGTCGCTTGATAAGGACGAGGTGTTCAAGACCCAGCTTCGAGCCATACTCCGTGCATCGGCTTTCGGGAACCTGTCTATCATGTTTCCGATGATCACTTCTATAGAAGAAGTGAGAACGGCGAAACTGATGCTTGAGAAAGCGAAGAAGGAGTTGAAGAACGAGAAGACGGCTTTTGACGAGGACATTCCGGTAGGGGTTATGATCGAGACTCCGGCGGCGGTTATGATCAGCGGCGAACTGGCGAGAGAAGTGGATTTCTTCAGTATCGGGACGAATGACCTTCTCCAGCTTACGTTGGGAATGGACCGGCAGAACAGCAGGCTTGACCGGTATTATAATCCACATCACTCGGCGATCCTCAAGATGATCCGGATCATTACCAACAATGTACATCTTGAAGAGAAGCATATCAGTATATGCGGAGATCTTGCAGCAGACCTGGATCTTACGGAATATCTGATCCAGATAGGGATTGACGAGCTGTCGGTTGCGCCGAACCAGGTGCTCGCCCTCAGGAAGAAGATCAGAGAGATACAGTAACGAGGAGATTGAATATATGGAATTTACCCATTTTGATCAGGATGGCAATGCGGTCATGGTAGACGTCTCCGGTAAGGAGATTACGGAACGGTCGGCTCTCGCCCAGGGAAAGATACGGGTGAGCCGGGAAGTGTTCGAGGCTGTGGCTGGGCAGAAGGTGAAGAAGGGAGATGTTCTGACCGTTGCCCAGGTAGCGGGGATCATGGGGACGAAGAAGACGGCAGAGCTGATTCCCATGTGCCATTATCTGAATCTTACGAATTCTAAGGTCATGTTTCGGATGGATCCGGAAGAACTTGTGATCGAAGTCCTCTGTCAGGTTAAGACAGAGGGGAAGACGGGAGTTGAGATGGAAGCTCTGACAGGCGTGTCGGTTGCACTTCTTACCATATATGACATGTGCAAAGCGATCGACAAGCGGATGGTGATGGAGGATATCCATCTGTGTGAGAAGACAGGCGGCAAGAGCGGAGAGTTCAGATTTTAGAAGATATAGACAGAAAGAGGCTGTGTTGTATGATCAGGCGTCATACAGCACAGCCTCTTTGTAAGTATCTGTATCTGGCTGACACGGCAGCGTTGTCGTTCAACGGCCGCCGCGTATCATATTATAAAGTATCTTCACGTCTGATGTATCCCGGATTCTCAGGATCCGCGATGATCTCTTTCGCATGGATGATCTTGGCGTGCTTGTCAACGACCTGATAGTCAATGGTGATATCCTCGCCGATCATTGCACCGGGCAGAACAACACTGTTCTTAACTACGGCGCCCTTCTTGATCACGCATCCGCGTCCGATTACGGAATTCTCTATGGTTCCTTCGATCAGGCATCCGTTGGATACGACGGAGCCTTTCACGTCTGCCGTCTCGAAATACTGTGTCGGGCAGGAGTCGTTGGTCCTGGTATATACAGGCCATTCGTCGTCAAAGAGATTGGTTGCTCTCTTGAAGTCGATCAGCTCGATGTTGGCATTATAGAAGCTCTTAAGGTCTGTGATAGAAGCAAAATACCCCCTGTGGGAAATGCCGCGCACATCCAGCTCCTCGCATGCGTTGTTGACGATATCTGCCAATGTATACATGGAAGATAAGGACTTGGCCTTCTTGATCAGGTCGATGAACAGATCCTTCTTCATAATATATGTATCCATGAAGATATTCCTGTTCTTGGCGTTGCCGCGGTTCTGCTCTAAGGACAGGACACCCTTCTGGCGGTTAAGGTTCAGAGTATTGCAGTTCAGGAAAGCATCCTTGGCATTGTCAACGCTGTGGTACAGCAATGTAATGTCTGCCTCAGACTCAATATGGTTCGAAAGCAGTGTGCTGAAATCAGCAGAATACACCATGTAGCTTGGAGCGATAACAACGTAAGGCTGGTGTGATCTCTCGATGCATTCCAGATTCGCTGAGAATGCAGCAATATCCGTGTTGTAAAGGTCGTTGTCGCCTTTGGATTCGGAGAACAGGATATGCAGTCTTCCGCGCTTGGAGTTGATGTTGTAGTGGCGTCCAGTTCCAAGGTGCTCAACGAGGGAGCGGGGCTTTCTTCTGACATATACCTGGATGCGGTCAATTCCGCTGTTGCTCATATTCGAAATCGGAAAATCGATCACACGGTATCTTCCAAGGAATGAAAATGCTCCGATCGGACGATATTCTTCCATTCCCTTTACCCAGATATGATTTCCGGAAAAATTAACGATTCCTAATGCTTTGCTCATATTATTCTACCCCCTTTACGCGTTTTGCCACGAGCTCGATATGTTCGCTGTCAGCGCTTCCAACGACAGCTTCTTTGCCGATCTTGACTCCGTCAGCCACAAGAGCGCGCTGTACGACTGCGCCCGCTTCTACTTTGACGCCCGGCATTAATACGCTGTCAATGATCTTAGCGCCTTCACCGACCTCGACGCCGGTAAACAGGACAGAGTTCTTCACTTCGCCTTCGATGACACAGCCCTGGGTGACAAAAGAACGCTTGATGCTCGCTTCCGGTCCTACATAGTGGGGAAGTGTGGTCACATCTTCGGTATAGATCTTCCAGGTCGGGTCGTTCAGATCCAGTTCGTTGTTGGAATCAAGAAGGTCCATATTCGCCTCCCACAGAGAGTCGATGGTTCCCACGTCCTTCCAGTAGCCTTTGAACCTGTATGCGTACAGAGTCTTGTTGTCGGCAAGAAGCTGAGGGATGATATCCTTACCGAAATCATGGTGGGAATCAGGATCCTTCATATCAGCGACCAGAAGCTTGCGAAGAGGCTTCCAGTTGAAGATGTAGATACCCATGGACGCAAGATTGCTCTTAGGGTGCTCAGGCTTCTCCTGGAATTCGATAATATGCCCTTCTTCGTCCGTATGCATGATACCGAAACGGCTCGCCTCCTTGAACGGCACTTCAATAACGGCGATGGTAGCGTCGGCATTGTTCGCCTTATGTTCTGCCAGCATCTTGGCATAATTCATCTTGTAGATATGGTCGCCGGAAAGAACGAGTA